>DASRAT010000184.1:0-19000 GCA_035638015.1 Gemmataceae bacterium
ACCAGTGCTCCGGCGCCTTGAGATCCTTCATCTCGAAAACCGCGGAACCGTCAGGGTTTACGATCCGCGACGTGCGCGAAACGAAGGTGAAAGCGGAAAAGGGATCGCGGCCTTCGGTGGTATAGCGACGATGGATTTGCATTAGACTACCTCCATGCTGAACATTTTACCAGATCCGATCACGGTTATGGTAGGTAATATGAAGAAACAGCCAGCCGCCAGCCGCTTTTTGGTAGCAGTAATTCCAAACCCGTTGACTTAGTAGGAATTGCAATTAATGCCGACCGCACGGAAGCGGCGCAGCTGGTGTTGTCACTTCTGCCCGGCTCCGGACACGATTGGCAAAGTCAAGCCTTTTTGGTCCTGGTATTTGCCCTTTTTATCCGCATAGCTAATACGGCACGGGCTTTCCGCTCGCAAGAAAATGATCTGGGCGATGCCTTCGTTGGCGTAAATCTTGGCCGGCAAGGGCGTGGTGTTGCTGATCTCCATCGTGATCTTGCCGCGCCATTCAGGCTCCAGCGGCGTGACATTGACGATGATGCCGCAACGGGCGTAAGTCGATTTGCCGACGCAGATGGCGAGCACATCGCGCGGAATCTCGAAAACCTCGACCGTCTCGGCCAGCACGAAGCTGTTGGGCGGGATGACGCAATGGTCGGCCTCGATGTCGACGAACGCGGCGGGGCTGAAGTTCTTGGGATCGATGATGGCCGTGTGGATATTGGTGAACACCTTGAAATGCCGGCCCACCCGGACATCGTAGCCGTAGCTGCTGACGCCGTAGGAGATCACGCCGGGACGCAGGGCGCCGTCAGCGAAGGGCTCGATCTTGATGTCTTGCTCAATTTGCCAGTCGGACATGAGGCCCATGGGACACTCCTTCGTCGAGTCACAGCTGCGGGAATCAGGAAGTTGGTGCGAAGTCAAAAGCGATTCTTATGTGGCACAACGTAAGATGGCAAGGCACTTCAACATCCCCAGTTGACGGGTTACTGATTTTGTTGGATACGCTGGATGCGCCGAATTCGAAACCACATGTCAGCTGCGAAGATGGCCCTTGCAAGGCCACGTAAGCTCAGTGCAATCGCGAGGAGGAGGCCGGCATGAATTAGCGGACCGAGCCACTTTATCCAGCCGACCCCAATTTGAACCCCAATTTGATTGGAGTCTGCCCAAATCGCCAGTGGGATTGAGCCCGCGTACAAGCAGCCAAGTCCGGCGAACATTAAAAAGCCACGGCGTAAAACGCGAACGGCATTGCGTCTTAGTTCCGTGCGATACACTTCATCGGAAACAAGATTCGTTTCGAGATATTGTCGTAGGTCGCGAATCGCAGCCTTGTTTTTCTTGAATGAGAACCATTGGCCGCCGCTTTGAATACAGATCCTATTCCAAAGGTACAGTTCTTGTGGTTCCAGCAGTCGATGCCCGTTGTCGGCATCTGCTTCCAAAGCCTTTTGCCCAACGGGGTTTCTCAGCACCAAAGATTCGGCATTCCATTCAAGAAGCCATTCGCCTTCGGGTCCGCCTGATAACGGGACAAGTCGATGCTGGATCATTGGCCGAGCGCCTGGGTGCATTTGGGTATCTAATGGCTATCATCGTGCTGAGCCACGTTAGCGTCTGCTTTTCGGCCGGCGTCTGCGACCAATCGGAATGCGGCGGCTGTGGATCACCTCAAATCGAATTCCCATAGCAACCAGAAGTGCAAGATGTACCGGCTCGACCACGTAAATCGGATCGTGGGCAATCAAAGTCACTGGAGCGATTTCAACCATCGCTCTCCATGCTTTGCCCCATTGCTTTTTGGGCAATCTGATTGCGATCATTCACCCGGTCCTTCGCCTGAGTATCCGCCCTATTGAATCCGCCCTTCCATTGGACTCGACGCCTGCGCATACATCTTACGCGCTATCCGCCCCGCCAAAAACGCCAGCCGGCCCGCGTCGCAAGCATTGCGCATCGCCCACGCCATCCGCAGCGGATCCTGTGCATGGGCAATCGCCGTGTTCAAGAGCACGCCGTCGCAGCCCAGCTCCATCGCATAGGCCACATCGCTGGCCGTGCCGACGCCCGCATCGACGATGACCGGATAATCGGGATCGCCGTCTTTCAAGTATTCCAGAATGATGCGAATGTTGTTGGCGTTGAGAATGCCCTGCCCGCTGCCGATGGGGCTGCCGGCCGGCATGACGCTGACGGCGCCCGCGGCTTTCAAGCGGCGGGCCAGAATCGGATCGTCGCTGGTGTAGACCAACACCTGGAAGCCTTCCTTGACCAGCTGCTCGGTTGCTTGCAAGGTCGCAATCGGATCAGGCAACAGTGTTTTGGGATCGCCGAGGCATTCGAGTTTGACCCAATCGGCGCCGGGGTTGCCCAGATTGCCCAGGAGTTCGCGGGCCAACCTTGCATGGCGCATGGCATCTTCGGCGCTGAAGCAGCCTGCCGTGTTCGGCAAAATCGTCAAGGTTTTCAGGTCGAGGTAGTCAAGAATGCTGCGGCCTTGCTTGTCGATCAAGCGTTCGCGGCGGATCGCTACCGTGGTCACTTCGCAAGCGCTGGCGGCGAGGCAGTCGCGCATCAGGTCATAGGTGGCGAATTTGCCGGTGCCGGTGAAGAGGCGGCTTTGGAAGCGGAATTTGCCGACGATGAGCGGCTTGTCGGCGGGGGGTTGAGCAGGGGCGCCGCCGCCGACGAGGGTGACGATTTCCACCATGTCGCCAGATGAAAGACGCCGCGCGCCATGGTCGGGGCGCGGCACGATGTCTTGATTGACTTCGACGGCGACTCGTTGGCGGTCGATGCCAAGTTTATCCAGCAATTCCGCCACGGATAGCGGCTCTGGCAAGGATTGAGGCTCGCCGTTGACAGTGAGATCCAACATGGTTCGTTTCCGCACCGAAGCGGCAGTGAGTATTTGATTGGCTTCATTGCTTGGGACGTTTGAAGATCAAGCGCACGGTGGTCATATTGGGCGGCCCTTGCCCGCCACCCGTGACCTCACTTGTTGTTCCGGCACATTCCCAGCCGTCCTGCCCTAATTTGTTAAGGGCCTGCTCAGCGTCAGTCATGTTCTTGCTCATTGTAATGATTTTGTATTCCCATTTGATTGCTGCAACTGCGGCCTTATCCTTGCCTCTTTCCTGTGCGAACGCCATTTCTTTCAAAAAAGTGCCCGTTCCAAACAAAACGGCGAGGACAACCACCGTAACACAAACCCATGATCGTTTCATTTTCATGTCCCCCATTTTGAATTGCGTCGTTTGGACGCCTTTTTCGGTACCGGAGCTTATCATAGACTGACTTCGCAGCCCTGACCACGCACCCTGGAACTTTGCCATGTCCTCCCATTACGTTCCCCATACGAAAATTCCGACCCTGGTCTTCCCGACCAGCACGCAAGCGTCTCGGCACGTCGCCTTGATGATTGAAAGCCTCATCCGTCAAAACAATTCCGCCAGCCGGCCAACGGTTCTCGGACTGGCGACGGGTTCGACGCCCGTCAGTGTTTACCGCGAATTGACACGGCTGCACCAGGAAGCCGGCCTCGATCTGTCGCGTGTCATCACCTTCAACCTGGACGAATACTACCCGATGCGGCCGGACGACATTCACAGCTACCACCGCTGGATGCACGAGACGTTTTTCAATCACGTCAATATCCCGGCCAAAAATATTCACATTCCGGATGGATTGACGCCGCAGAGCGATGTGGCGGAATACTGTGCCCGCTATGAACAGCTGATCCGCCGCGCCGGCGGCATTGATTTGCAGATTCTTGGCATCGGCCGTACGGGTCACGTTGGCTTTAACGAGCCGGGCTCGACCCGCCATAGCCGCACCCGGTTGGTAACGCTCGATCCCGTGACTCGCCGTGATGCCGCCAGTGGGTTCTTTGGCGAAGACAATGTCCCGCAACAAGCCATCACCATGGGCGTCGGCACCATCATGGAAGCCCGCAAAATCGTCATCATGGCATTTGGCGAGCACAAAGCGCCTATTGTGCAACGGGCCGTCGAATTCGAGATGACCGAAGCCATCGCAGCCAGTTTTTTGCAGAAGCACAATGACACCGTGTTTTTGCTGGACGATCCTGGCGCCGGCCAGTTGAGTGCTGTGGCAAGTCCGTGGGTGATTGGGCCGGTGGAATGGACGCCACTGTTGATTTTGCGAGCGGTGATTTGGCTCAGCCTCAAGGTTCACAAGGCCTTGCAAAAACTGTCCGATGACGATTTTCGCGAGCACGAATTGTACGCGCTCTTGAGAGAGCATGGCAACGCCCAGCAGCTTGGCCGTAAGGTTTTCGATCAAATGATGGGCACGATTTGCGCCAGTCCCGCAGGTTCCCAGCCCGGCACCATCCTCATTTTCAGTCCGCATCCGGACGATGATGTCATCAGCATGGGCGGCACCATCATTCGCATGGTCGAGCAAGGCCACAAGGTTCACGTCGCTTACATGACCAGCGGCAACATTGGCGTTTTCGATCACGATGCCTGGCGGTTCACCGACTTTGTCGCCGCCTTTAATCAATTATTCGAAATTGATCGCGATCACACCGATGCGGTGAAGCAGCGGGTCCAGAATTTCCTGGACAGCAAGCACGCGGGCCAAACCGACTCCGAAGATTTGCTCAAGATCAAGCAGCTGATTCGCGCCACCGAAGCCCGCGCCGCGGCGCTGGCCTGCGGTATCCCTCCCGAGCAGCTTGAGTTTCTCGACCTCCGTTTTTACCGAACCGGCACCATCGCCAAGGCCCCCATCCATCCTCAAGACATCGCCGATATTGTGGCATTGTTGGAGCGCCTGAAACCGGCTCAAATATATGTGGCGGGCGAGATGTCCGACCCCCACGGCACTCACCGAACTTGCACCAATGCGGTGTTCCAGGCAGTTCGGGAAGTGAGAGCCAAATCGAACCAAGAAATGGACGTTTGGCTATACCGGGGGGCCTGGGAGGAATGGGAGCCGCATCAGATCGATCGTGCGGTTCCCTTGAGTCCCAGTGATTTGGAGCGCAAGAAGCTTGCTATTTTTCGTCATCAATCTCAGAAGGATCGAGCGATGTTTCCAGGCGGCACCGACCGCCGCGAGTTCTGGCAGCGTGCCGAGGACAGAAACATCGAGACGGCCAAGCTCTACGACACGTTAGGCTTGCCCGAATTTTACGCCCTGGAAGCGTTCGTCCAGTGGCATGGCAACGACAGCTAGAAACGGAAACCAACCCGAAGCGCAAGCGAGGAACGCGTAAACGAGGCAATTTTCCTCGCTGGCGTTTCGGGTTAATGCGGCAAGGGTTCATCGCCGCTGCAACGACCGTTGACAAATCGCCCACAAAGGCGTATGGCCCGGCGCAACAACTAAGGAACAACCAAGGAGATCGGCCACCCACATGACGGCTTTGTCCAATCCGCGAAATCGGCGCGGAACAGGGACGTAACTAGCTCTGGAAAAATGTCAGAAATGGCTTTCCCTACAGCTATGCGCCCTTGATTTCCGACGTATGATTAAGTTGGAGGAACACTGCCAGCTAGTCTGGCCGCCCAGAAGCAGAGGGGGGAAGAAACATGAACGGCTCAAAAGGCAATGCGGCCTTCAGCGCATTTGAGCATCCCGAAGGCCGGGACATTGTTCACAACCTGAACACCGCCAATCGCATGCTGCCGCTTGTGCAGCGCGTGGTCGACGACATCCTCGCCGATCGCAAAGAGCTGTGCCGGCTCCAACCCGAGCAAGATCGGCTCGAACGCCACAAACGCGAGCTGGTCTGGCGGGAACGCCAGCACCGCTATCAGGTCCAGGAACAGCTCGCATCGACCGAGCAGCACCTGGAAAATGCCCTGGAAGAGCTGCACTCGCTTGGACTTGTGCTGCTGGACACCGACATGGGTCAAATTGGTTTCCCGACGCTGGTCAACGACCGCCGTGCCTTTTTCTGCTGGCGGCCGGGCGAGAAATCGCTGACGACCTGGCAATTTGCCGAGGAGCCGATTCCCCGGCCGATCCCTTCGGTATGGTGGGAAGTGGCCGAGGAGAGCGTCAGCGCCAAGAATTAAACAATCCGTGACCATTTTACGGCCCGCCGGTGCAAAAAATCGCACCGGCGGGCCGTTTTTGTTTAGCCGCGACGCGCAGCGGAGCGCTCCGCTGCGCGTCGCGGCTAAACAAAAAAGAGCGCATGGAAAAAATTGCTCAAGAAATTTGCATCAAGCACGAAACCAACCTAATCTTGCATCGTGACGGGCATCCAACCCGGCTCGTCAATTAGTACAGGGCGGTTTTGACCGTCCTCGATAAAGGCAAACCCGTCGTGAGGCGGGGACGCAAAGCTATGGGCTCTTAACCGTCCCGAGGGGGGGACGGATAAGGCTGCCAGGCTACCGAAGGGATGGACGGGACCCAACAGTATGCTTGGTCACCCGGGCCTCTGGAAGGAGACCCGGGTGTTTTTTTGCGCGCCTGGCCGCTTGCGGCTTAGCATTGCGCAAATCTTTAACGAATCTGCGTTCCTTAGCGGAAGAGAGGAGCGCGAGATCGCCCATGTCAGCAGTAGTCATTTTCAAAGCCGCTCCGGGTAGTTACTATAGCGATCCAGGGATGATGACCGAATCCTACGGAACGCTTCAGATGCCCGTGGCCCAGCCATCATTGAGACAAAGTCCAGGACGGTTTGCCGCCGCCATACGGCCCGTGGCCTGGGCGGATGCCGTCGCCCGCCGCTTTCCCATCGCCGGCGTGCTGATTTGCATATTCTTCTCCAACATCCTCGGCAGCGTCTTCAACATCGGCTACAACACGGAGTTGATCGTCAATCGCCTGATGGACCCGGACCAGAAGTGGGTTTTTGCAAAGGTCGCCTTCCCGTTTTACAACCTCGTTGTGTATCCCGTCGGTTTCAGCCTCACGATTTGGATCATTGTGCCGGTGGCTCGTTGCCGCCGCTCGCTGCGTTTGGGCCGCGCCACGTCGCAGAGAATGTTGGAGATCGCCCGCAAACGGCTGGTGAACTTGCCGTTTTACCAGGTCTGTTTGAATCTGCTTGGTTGGCTGCCAGGCGCCGTTGTGTTTCCATTTTTGATATGCAGTCTGGGCGGCAACCACGAATGGCAACGAATCTGGGGGCAATTCGCGCTTTCGTTCGTCGTTTCAGCGTTTCTAACAACGGCTCAGACCTTTTTTCTCCTGGAATGGTTTTTGAAACGCTATTATTACGACGATTTCTTTCGCGATTCTCGGCCTGCCGCCACACGCGGCGCCATCCGTCTGCCCTTCGGGTTTCGCCTTGGGCTGCTGTGGAGCGCGTTGGCTTTTCCTTTGGTGGCATTGTGGCTCGTGGTCATGAATTTCAATGTGGGGGACTTTGACGATGAACCACTTGAAGCGCTGGCGACGAACGTCATGGTCATCGGCGGCTTGTCGGGGCTGTTTGTTTTCACGCTGGTGGGCTACGACCTTTGGAAATGGGTCACCGCTCACGCCCTTGTGACCGAACAAGTGGAAATGGGCAATTACGACGTGCACATCGATGAACGCCGGCCCGATGAATGGGGACAATTGACCGACCGTTTCAACGACATGGTGTCGGCTCTGGGCCGGGCCAAGCAGATGCGCGAGACCTTCGGCCAGTTTATCAGCCCAGCGCTCCGCGATCTGGTCATGCAACACTACGCTGGCGTTGAGGACGGCGAAATCCAGGAAGTCACCGTCATGTTCGTTGACATTCGCGGCTTTACCCGCCGCAGCCAGGGCGATTCACCTTCCGGCGTCGTCAGTCTACTCAACCGCTTTCTGACGCTCGGTGTCAACAATGTCGAGGAAGGCCGCGGCGGACTGGTCAACAAATTCCTGGGTGATGGTTTCATGGCGTTGTTCGGCGTTCTGGATGAACGAACCGACCATGCCGATACCGCTGTCGCGGCCGCGGTGGAGTTGCTGCGCAGGCTGGGCGATTTGAATGCCAAGCTGGCCCAGGAAGGCCAGGCGCCGTTGGAAGTCGGCATCGGCATTCACACCGGCCTCGCCTTGACAGGGTGCATCGGCGCCACCGTGACCTTGCCGGACGGGCGCGAAAGCTACCGGCGTGAGTTCACCGCCATCGGCGAAACCGTCAATTTGGCCCAGCGCCTGGAGCAGTTGACCAAAACGCATGGCGGCCCGATCCTGATCAGCGAACAAACGCGCGCCAAGCTTACATCAAATTGGAGGTTGCACAGCCACGGCGAAGTCGCGGTGCCTGGTTACGACGGCAGATTGACGGTTTATCAGATCAAGGACTAAAACAAGCCAACTGACCAACAATGCGGCACGAAGCGCTCAAAATTGACAATGAGTGACTGACCATTGCAATGACCACGAGATGATATTATGCCAGTGTTGACAGACCCTGAATTATTGGCCTGTATCAGGGCAGTCTTGAGCAACTGGCACGTCACGGATTACATCGTCGCCAAAGAGGAAGCTCTGGGATGGGCAGGAAAAAACCTGCCTGGCTTCACGTTGAAAACGATGGCCCAGTTGATGCATGACCATGTCCAAGGTGGTGGCACGATTGACCAGGTTCGGGAAACTCGACCAGAATGGGATGATTGGCCCTACCACTACGATTTCCGCCTGGCTTGGGCCGGCAGGATGCTCTATATTGAAACGCTTCTGGATGATGATGATCCGTCTGATCCCTATTTGCGAATTGTGAGAATCAAAGATGCCTGAAATTCAATCCAATGGCAGCCAACGCGAAGGCCGGCCATTTCCGTGGCGATGTCCCAAATGTCGTCAAAATGAAGTGCGGCTGACTCACGTCGCATACCAAACGGAACGGCTTCACGACGGGCGGCTAGTTGCTGTGCAGATTCCAAACTTGGAAGTTCCGCAATGCGGCAATTGCGGAGAGCTGGTTTTCAACTACCCTGCCGACGAGCAAGTCCTGGCGGCGGTCAAGGCGCAAGCGGCGGTTCTTCAGCCAACTGGCTGATTTCCGAGCTTAGAACTCTATATTTGTTCAATGAAGACGTTTGCGCCTTGGTAGATGTTGTCCCTACTTTCATGATCCTTCTCCGCTCCTCATCTCCGACGCGAACCTGCCGCCTGGCGACCCTCGGCTGCAAAGTCAACCAATACGAAACGCAATACGTCAAAGAAACCCTGGAAATCAACGGCTACCGCGAAGCCGCCGACAGCGAACCCGCCGATTTGTGCGTGGTCAACACCTGCACCGTCACCATGGAAGGCGATGCCAAGAGCCGCCAGTTGATCCGCCGTTTGCATCAAACCAATCCCGCCGCGGCCATTGTCGTCATGGGCTGTTATGCCACCCGCGATCCCGATGCGGTCGCCAAAATCCCCGGCGTGACCCAAGTCATCACCGACAAACAACGCCTGGCCCAGGAGCTAAAACCCTTCGGCGTCGAACGCCTGCCACGCGGCATTCGCCGTTTCGACGGCCATCAGCGGGCGTTCGTCAAGGTCCAGGACGGCTGCATCTTGAATTGCACCTATTGCATCATTCCCACGGTCCGGCCCGGATTGCGCAGCCGCCCCGCCGAGGAAATTGTCGAGGAAGTGACGAATCTCGTGGCGGCAGGCCGGCAAGAAATCGTGCTGACGGGAATACACCTGGGCCATTACGGCATCGATCTCAGTAAGGGACAAGCGAAGTCAAATTGGTGCCGGCTGTGGAACCTTGTCGAACAACTCGACTGTCTAGACGGCGATTTTCGCATACGACTCAGCAGTCTCGAAGCCGCCGAAGCACGCGATGATTTGGTTTCAACGCTGGCCCGCAGCCGCCGCGTCGTTCCACATTTGCATTTGTGTCTGCAGAGTGGCTCGGATCGCATTTTGGAGCGCATGCGTCGTCGCTATCGCCGGGCCGGGTTTGTCGAACGCTGTCGGCGTATTCGCCAGGCGCTTGATCTGCCCGCGCTCACCACCGATGTCATCGTTGGCTTTCCCGGTGAGACGGACGCTGATTTTGAAGCAACTTGTGATGTTGTTCGCGAAGCCGGTTTTAACAAAGTTCACGTCTTTTCCTGGAGTCCGCGGCGTGGCACGCCGGCGGCGGAGTTTGCTGACCGTGTTGCGCCCGATGTGATCGCCCGCAGGCGCGAGCATTTGCAGGCCTTGGCAGCTGAAATGGCCGCCGCGTATCATCGTCAATTACTGGGCCGTCAGCTGGATGTTTTGGTGGAAGGCGCCGACGTGCGCCGTCCGGGAAATGTCGTTGGCACCTCATGCCGTTATGCAATGGTGTCGTTTCCTGCCCATGCCCAGGCATTGCTCGGCCGCCGTGCACCAGTGCGAATTATTGAGAGTTCAAGGGATGGGCTTATCGGCGAGCCCGTGCCGTACGACAACGCGGATTTGCCAGGGCCGTCACACATTCACACTGGCCGGTTGCCCCTCACCCTGGTCGGTTGATGCCGCATTCGCTGGCACAATAGCTTTTTTTGGTTCTTCCATCAGTTCCATCCAAATCATCGCTTGGCCCGCTTCGACTATGCATTGATCGCAGGCCAGAACGGTGACCGAGCCAGCTGTCAGGCGGCTGCGGCCGCATTTGCTGCATTTCCACGAACGCCGGGTTTGATACCGGGCGTGACCGCTTGGACCTTTCATTGGCGAATTCTCCCTGTAGGGTGGGTGGAGTCTTCGGAACCCACCTAGCGGCTAGGTGGGTTCCGAAGACTCCACCCACCCTACGGCTCTACGGCTTGATACGGCTTACGGTCTACTTGGCTCCCCCATGTGCCGGGCGTAAAATGATTGTAGCACCAGGAACAGCAGAATTAGACCCAGTCGCAATCATGCGGCCGGCTCCGCACCAGAGGCAGCCAATGAGCGCGACGCAAAAACAACGAACAAATGGTTCGCCCGCAAGCCGCTTGAGAAAGGCCGACCGCAAACGGCAACTGCTTGCCGAGGCCAAGCAACTCTTCCTCAGGCACGGTTACCATTGCACTACGACTGAACGCATCGCTGCCGCCGCAGGTGTTTCCGAGCCGGTCCTTTATCGCCATTTCGACAGCAAGAAAGCGCTCTTTTTGGAGGTGCTGCAAGAAATCCGTCAGGCAACGCTGGAACGCTGGGTCGCCGAAACGGCGGCAATCGCCGACCCTCTGGCCAAGCTGCGCGCGATTGCCGAGATGTACGTCGGCTCGACGCGGCAGCATCCCGTGGAATATCGCATCATCCATCGGGCATTGCTGGAAATCGAAGACGAGGAGATTCGCACTTGTCTGCGCACGTTTTACCTCGACGGCGAAGCGATCCTGTCCAAGATTATCGATCAGGGTCAACGCTGCGGCGTCTTCCGCCGCAATCTCGATCCGCGCATTGGCGCCTGGGAAATGATTCGGGCCGGCCTGGGCTATACGCTCACCTTGCCCCTGGGGATTCCTCTGTACCAAGAGCCGGATTATTTGACTGGCGCGATTGACTGCATGCTGCAAACGCTGCTCAAGGTGGATGTGTAATTTCAAACGTAACTCACCGTTGCCCGCCCGGCTCCACCACGACCGTAAGCCCTTTGTCCTTGAACTGCTCCACGTAAAGCTCCGCCCTTTCCAGGTGCGTCAGCAACAACAGCGATTTCCCGCTGTGGTGCGCTTGCCACATCTTGTGCGTCGCCTCGGCACGGCAAAACCGCGTCAATTCTTCGATGGTGCGCACGACCACCATCAAATCGACTGCGGCATTGTTGACCAATACCAAACGAAAGCGCGGCAACGGCCCAGGCTGTTTTCGACCCGATTCAAAAGAACCGGCGGAATCACTTGGAAATCGTGGGTGATTAGGCGACTTGCTCATCGGTGTGCCCCTCAAAAATCGAGGAGTGGGCCACGCTTGCGCGGGCCTTGATACCACCTACCTCAAGTATAGCGGCTTGGTCAACCAGGCAAAAGTGTTTGTCGAGGGCTTGTCGCGGCCACTGCGAGCGCTGGGCCGGATGTGCCGATTATGCCGGTTATGCGGGAGGAATGAAATACGTTCGCAAGCCGGCCTGTAAGCCGGGTTTTGTCCCTCACCGTGAGGCGAGCGACGGTCATTTCTCTAGCCGGCCAGTTGCCTGGCCGATCAAGCAGCCTACCCGAGAGTCATAACGGGCCGGGCCGACCCTGCTCTCTTATTTGGCCTTGCTCCCAGTGGGGTTTGCCGAGCCAGCCTGTCGCCAGGCTGCTGGTGGGCTCTTACCCCGCCGTTTCACCCTTACCGGAGTAGTTGTCAGTTGATAGTTGGCCGTTGTCAGAAAATACTGCGACCCATCTTGGCTTTACTGGCAACTGACAACTATCAACTAACAACTACCCAGGCGGTTTACTTTCTGTTGCACTTTCCCGGTCCTTGCGGACGGTGGGCATTACCCACCACTGCGCCCTGTGGAGCCCGGACTTTCCTCTCCCCGCTTGCGCGGGCAGCGACCGTCCAGCCGGCTTGCGAACGTCATTGCATTGTACCATAAACTGTCAGAGCATTTCCGGACATCAGACGCCGGACACCGGACATTTTCGTCTTGATGTTGTTCCCTTTTCCGCAAAACGCGCGCAGCGCCCTTGACACGATTTACACGCCTTCCTAATGTAGGATTCTCACAAGGCTTCAGGAAATTCCCGCAAGCACGGAGAGATGTACTTGGCCGGCTTCTCCAACGAACTGATTCGCATCCGCATGGAAGCGTTCGATCACGAGGTGCTGGATCGCACCGCTCACGAGATCGTGGACACCGCCCAGCGGACCGGCGCCGTCGTCAATGGGCCGATTCCGTTGCCGACGCGCATTGAGCGCTACACGGTGTTGCGCAGCCCGCACATTGACCGCAAATCGCGCGAGCAGTTCGAGATTCGGACTCACAAGCGGCTGATCGATATTCTCCAGCCGACGGGAAAAACCATTGAAGCATTGAACAAGGGCTTGAGCCTGCCGCCCGGCGTCGATATTAAAATCCGTGTGAAAGCGGCGGGAAGTTAATCAAGCCGACAGCGGCTTCGTGAGCAGCATGGTCGCGTGAATGTGTAGGACACATTCACGCGACCATGCTGCTCTATATGTGAAGTGAACAAGTTAGTTGGAAGGGATGAGCCGTGGCTACTGAGACGAAAAGCAGCCCGCTGACGCTCAACGTTTACAACGTTCAGGGCCAGGCGGTCGGCACCGTGCAAGTTGATCCGGCGGAGTTCGGCGGCGCGATTAACAAGCAGCTGCTGCATGACGTTGTGCTGATGCACCTGGCCAACCAGCGTGCCGGCACGCACTCCACGCTGCGCCGCAACGAGGTTGCCGGCAGCACCAAGAAACTGTTTCGGCAAAAAGGCACAGGCAACGCCCGTGTCGGCCCGCGCCGCACCAACAAACGCCGTGGCGGCGGTACTGCCAAGGGCCCCAAGCCGCGCGACTACGAGTATCATCTGCCCAAAAAAGCCGTGCGGGCCGCCACGCGAATGGCGCTGCTAAGCAAGTTCCAGGACCAGGAAACAATCATCCTTGATGAGTTGAAGCTACCTGAGATTAAGACCAAACGCATGGCCGAGATTCTCGACACGCTGGCCTTGACCGGCGTGACGACGCTGCTCGGCATCGGCGCTAGCGAAGTGGATGACAACAAGACGGTTTACTTGTCGGCGCGCAACATCGCCGGCATGGAAATTCAGCCCGTCTCGCAGATTAATGCTTACACCGTGCTGCGGCCCAAGCGTCTTTTGCTGACCAAGGCCGCCGTCAATGAATTATGCAAAGGCGCGAAATGGGGCCCCGCCAAGGCCTAAGCCGCTAAGGAAATTACGATGGCAACTGTCAAAACCAAAACTGTTCGCGGCCCCGAGCTGGAATCGCACCAGGTCATCATTCAGCCGTTGATCACCGAAAAAGGCACGCACCAATCGACGCACGAGCACCACAACGCCTACGCTTTCCAGGTCAACCTTTGGGCGACCAAGGAGCAGATCAAGAAAGCCGTCCAGGAGTTGTTCAACGTGCGGGTCGAAAAAGTGCGCACGCAGCTGCGTTTGGGCAAAAAACGCCGCTACCGTTTCCGCTTCGGCCGTTTGCCGAACTGGAAAAAAGCGATTGTGAAATTGCACAAGGAAGACAAGATCGAGTTCTTTTAAGCTTTGGGTAGGGTGGGTGGAGTCTTCGGAACCCACCAGCGCAAGTGGTGGGTTCCGAAGACTCCACCCACCCTACAGAGCTACTGAGAAACTATGGGCATTCGCAACTACAACCCGACTACACCCGGCCGCCGACAAGGCTCCGTGCTGGACTTCGCGGAAATCACCGACCGCAAAAAGAAGCCGGAAAAGTCGCTGCTGCGCGCCAATCCCAAGAAGGGCGGCCGCAACAACCAGGGCGTTATCACCAGCCGGTTCCGTGGCGGCGGCCACAAGCGGATGTACCGCGTCATCGACTTCAAGCGCCGCAAGGATGACGTTTGGGCTACCGTTGAGTCCGTGGAGTATGATCCCAATCGTTCGTCCCGCATCGCGCTGGTCAAATACGAAGACGGGGTCAAAACTTATATCCTCGCTCCCGAAGGCCTCAAAAAAGGCGACCGTTTGCTCAGTGGCGACAATGCCGAGCCGCGTGTCGGCAATTGCTTGTCGTTGCGGAAAATTCCGCTCGGTATGGACATTCACAATCTGGAATTAATGCCCGGGCGTGGCGGTCAGGTGTGCCGCAGTGCGGGAACCAGCGCCACGCTGACGGCCCGCGAAGGCGATTGGGCCCAGGTCACGCTGCCCTCAGGCGAAGTGCGCCGGATCAGTGCCGACTGCCGTGCGACCATAGGCGTCATCGGCAACGCCGACCATATGAATGTCAGCCTTGGCAAAGCAGGCCGCAAACGCTGGATGGGCCGCAAGCCGCACAACCGCGGCACGTCGATGAACCCGGTGTCGCATCCGATGGGCGGCGGCGAAGGCCGCAGCGCCGGCGGCCGGCATCCGTGCAGCCCCACGGGCGTCTTGGCCAAGGGCGGCAAAACGCGGAAAAAACGCAAGCCGTATAATTCGTCGATCGTCCGCCGCCGTCGTCCGGGGCCGCATTTTGCCTAGAAATGGTGCAAGATCACTAGCCGAGAATGGGCGGAGCGTTAGAATATCTGTTTCTTATTGAGGTGGTGCCAGGGCATGAGTCGCTCGAAGAAGCTGCAAGAACGTGGGCCTTACGTCGATGTTCGCCTGCTGGCCAAGGTTGAACGCATGGGCGCGAGCAAGAAGCCGCTCAAGACCTGGTCGCGCGATTGCACGATTGTGCCGGATTTCATCGGTCATACCTTTGAGGTCCACAACGGCATCAAGTTTTACAAGCTGTTCGTCACGGAAGACATGGTGGGCCATAAGCTAGGCGAGTTTTCGCCGACGCGAGTTTTCCGGGGTCACAGCGGCGGCAAGGCCAAGGCGGCCGCGGCAGGGGCGCCACCAGCTGCGAAGTAAGGACATTTGTCGGTTGACGAGCCTCCGGGCTTGTCCCGGCGGGGATTAACCCCGCCATTTGTTTATGGATCCCGGGGTGGAGCAGTGGTAGCTCGCCAGGCTCATAACCTGGAGGTCACAGGTTCAAATCCTGTCCCCGGAATTTGGCCGAGGCGGTTGTTTTAGACGCGTGCACGTGAGTTATGGCGAACAAGAAAAAGAAAGATTACGAGTTCGTGGCCCGGCAAAAATACGCCGATATGTCGCCACGGAAACTGCGCCCTTATGCGACCTTGATCCGCGGCCGCTATGCGGACGAAGCCCTGGAGTTGCTGCGTTTCTTGCCCAACAAGAGCGCTCGCCTATTGGAAGCGGTGCTGAATAGCGCCCTTGGAAATGCTGAAGACAGGGGCACGCGCAACCTAAACGAGTTGATCGTCAGCGAGTCGTGCATCGACGGAGCGCCGATCCTCAAGCGTCACATGCCACGCGCTCGCGGCACGGCCTACCCGATCAAACGCCGTTATTCGCATATTCGCATTACGCTGACCGACGTGGACTTGAAGGACGAACAAACGCAACCGGCGGAAGAGTAAACGTGATCCAAGCGAGCCAGGCCAGTCCCTCAACGGGAGAGACTGGCCTGGCTTGCGGTTTTCGAGAGCCGTGGGAAAGACCGAGGGATTCATGGGGCAAAAGGTTAGACCGACTGGCTTCCGCACGGGCATCATGCTCGATTGGCAAAGCCGTTGGTATGCCAACAAACAGGATTTCGCGGAGCTTTTGGTCGAAGACTTCAAACTGCGCCGCTATATCAAAAGGTATTACAGCGAAGCCGGCATCAGCCGCATCAAGATCGAGCGGACGCGCGAAAAAGTCGTGGTCTATGTCTACGCGGCCCGCGTCGGCGTCATCATCGGCAAGCAGGGCAAGGAAGTCGAAAAACTGACCCACGAGCTGGAGACGCTGGCCCATCGCCACATTGAAGTGAAGACGATGGAGATCACCAAGCCGGAGGTCGATCCGCAGCTGGTGGCCGAGGACATCGCCAAGCAGCTGGAAAAGCGGGCCAGCTTCCGCCGCACCATGAAGCGGGCCATGGATCAGACGATGGAAAACGGCGCCAAGGGCGTCAAGATTCAACTTGCCGGCCGCCTGGGCGGCGCGGAAATGGCCCGCAACGAAAAATCGATGCTGGGCAGCATTCCGCTGTCAACCCTGAGGGCCAAGGTCGAATACGGTTTCACCGAGGCCAATACCGCCCAGGGCAACATTGGCATCAAGGTATGGATCAATAACGGGGATTACTTGGACCCCGAGGAGAATAACGATGCCGCAAATGCCCAAGCGGGTAAAGTTTCGAAAAAGCCAGCGGGGAAAGGTAAAAGGTAGCGCTTCCCGCGGCAACAAGGTGTCCTACGGCGAGTATGGCCTGCAATCGCTCGAAGGCGGCTGGCTGAGCGCCGAGGCCATCGAGGCGGGCCGCGTCACGGCCGCCCACACGGTGCGTGGCGAAGGCCGTTTGTACATTCGCGTCTTCCCGCACAAGTCGGTGACGGCGATCCCCGCCGAAACGCGCATGGGCAAGGGCAAGGGCGAGCCAGAGTTTTGGGCCGCGGTGGTGAAGCCCGGCCTTGTGTTGTTCGAAGTTGCCGGTTTGCCCGAGGCGCAAGCGCGGGAGTGCCTGGCCAAAGTGGCTTACAAGATGCCGTTCCGCTGCCGCTTCATTAGCCGGCGGCCGAATATCTGAGCCGTTTACGGCTTAGCATGGAGTATCAGTCGTGAAATCATCCGAATACCGCCAGATGAGCGACGATCAGCTCGCCCTGGCGCTGAACGAGATCGTCAAGAACTTGTTCCATTTGCGCTTCCAATCGGCGACCGACCGTCTGGAAACGCCCAGTGAAATCACCAAGGCCAAGCGCGAGACGGCACGCATCAAGACGATCATTCGCCAGCGCGAGCTGGAAAAGACGGCGAAGGGAGCCTAGCAGATGGACAGCATTGAGCGCGGCAAGCGCCGGATCGAGATCGGCGTCGTGACCAGCGACAAAATGACGAAGACGCGGCGTGTGGAAATCCCCCGCCTGGTCAAGCATGCCCGCTATGGCAAGTACATTCGCCGGCGGACGATTTGTCATGTTCACGACGAGCAAAACGAATCGCACACCGGGGACACCGTGCAGATCATGGAAACGCGGCCGCTGTCGAAAACGAAAACGTGGCGGTTGTTGAAGGTGGTGAGCAAGGCGCCGCAAGCGCCGGTGACGGCGGCAGAAAAACCTGTGGAAACAATGAGCTAAGGCCGTCTGCGGCTTAGCCTGACGGGTCGGGTCGGAAAGTGGGAACCAAATGATCCAGATGTATACGTATTTGGACGTGGCGGACAACACCGGCGCCAAGGAGTGCATGTGCATCAAGGTGCTGGGCGGCACCCGGCGGCGCTATGCCGGCCTGGGCGACGTCATTGTGGCCAGCGTCAAGAAGGCAATCCCTGGCGGCGATGTGAAGCCCGGCGAGGTCGTCAAGGGTGTGATTGTTCGCGTCAAGAAGCCGACACGGCGGGACGACGGCAGCTATGTGCGCTTCGACCGCAATGCCCTGGTGTTGCTTAACAAGGAAGACGAAAACCCCCGCGGCACCCGTATTTTCGGAGCGGTGGCCCGCGAGCTGCGGGATCGCGGCTTTTTGAAGATCGTCAGTCTGGCGTCGGAAGTGGTGTGATATGCACATAAAAAAAGACGATATCGTGGAAGTGCTGACCGGCGAGGACAAAGGCAAGCGCGGCCGAGTTCTCAGCGTCGATCACTCGGAAAACAAGGTGGTTGTGGAAGGCGCCAACCGCGTCTACAAGCACCTCAAGCCGAACCGCCGCAATCAGCAAGGCGGGCGGCTTTCCAAGGAAATGCCGATCGACGCTTCGAACCTGGCCCTGATCTGCCCGCAGACCGGCAAGGCGACCCGCGTTGGCATTCGTTATTTGGCCGACGGCAGCAAGGAACGCTTCTCGAAGCGATCCGGCGCCGCCATGGGCCGCGTCAGTGGGCCGCGTGATGCATATGCCCACGAGTAGGGTGGGTGGAGTCTTCGGAACCCACCTACACGAATGGTGGGTTCCGAAGACTCCACCCACCCTGCACAGAAGACACAGAAGTTTGCGAGATTGACGACCCCGACGGTCCAGTTGCATAAGTCCGAGGTAGGCCATGGCCCGGTTGATGGAACGTTATCAAAAAGAGATTGTCACCCAACTTGGCGACAAGTTGGGCCGCAAAAACAAGCACAGCTTGCCGCGCTTGCAGAAGATCGTCGTCAACATGGGCGTCGGCAAGGCTCTGCAAGAAAAGAACCGCATGGAGCAGGCGGCCGAGAACTTGACGCACATTGCCGGCCAGCGCGCCCAGGTGACCAAGTCGAAGGTGGCCATCAGCGGTTTCCGGCTTCGCGAAGGCAACGAAATCGGCTGCCGGGTGACGCTTCGCGGCAAACGGATGTATGAGTTTCTCGATCGGCTCATCAGCGTCGCTTTGCCGCGTATTCGCGACTTCCGCGGCGTCAACCCGAAGAGCTTCGACGGCAACGGCAACTATAGCCTC
>DASRAT010000185.1:0-3554 GCA_035638015.1 Gemmataceae bacterium
CGAATACGTCGCCGGCAAGGACACCCTTTCGCATTACCTCAACAAGCTGTCAGGCCAGGAGCGTTTCGCCAATCTCGGTCTGGATGGCGCCCGCCCATTAGCGCTCGAGGGATTGGTTCGCCACTACGCCGGCAGCGTCACCGGCAAAACCGTGGTTCTGCATTGCAACCCGTTGTGGATGTCCTCACCCAAAGCCGATTTGCAAGACGACAACGTCACCGATTTCAACCACCCCCGGCTTGTGCCCCAGTTCGTGCCGAGCATTCCCAGCTATCCGCTTAAACGTGAAAAAGTGTCGGAGCGGATCGGCATTGTCGTCGAACAACACGTTGCCCTGAGCAGCTGGACAACGCATTTGCAGCAAGCGTATTACGAACGCATGGACATCCCCAGCTGGACGCTGGAGCATCCCTACGACAATCCGCTGGGACCGCTCGGGCGGCCCCTGCCGCCGGCGGACACCGTTGTGCGGCATGCGTCACAACCGTGGTACAAGAATGGCATTGCCAAGCAAGATTACCCATGGGTCGACTTGAACGCCTCCTTGCAATGGCGAGCCTTCCAGCGCCTCGTGAAGCTGCTGCAAGAACGCGGCAACCGTGTGTTTGTGGTGGTCGGTCCGTTTAACGAGCATTTGTTGCAGCCAGAAAGTCTGCAAAAATACCAAAAGGTGAAAGCCAGCATCGTGGCTTGGTTGGAGATGCAACAGATCCAGCATTGGCTGCCGCCGCCATTGCCCAGCGAGCAATATGGGGACGCGAGTCATCCCTTGGTGGAAGGTTACGCGCTGCTTGCCAGGCAGATGGTGAATCTGCCGTTTTTCGAGAAATGACGAGATTGATTTAACCACGGATAACACTGATACCACGGATAAAAAAGGTTGCTGCTTTTTTATCCGTGGTATCAGTGTTATCCGTGGTTAAATTCTCCGAAATCACGGAGGCGAGGTTGGCAAAATCTCCTCATACTCCGAGAAATCATCCTGATCGCCCAGGCGAGCGGCGATGATGAGCAAATCGTCGTTCATCTCGTCGCGAGTAAACACCTTGCGGAATTTTGTGACGAACAAACCCGCTTGCAGATGTCCGGCCAGTTGTTGCAGCGACTTGACATCCTCGGCCGGGGCATGGCGAACCAAATAGCCATTGGGCTTGGCCTGCTGGCTCTTGGCCAGGCGTTCGCGGATGACCTTGTAGATCGCCTCGGCTTTTTGGGGATCCTTGAGGTCGGCCTGGGTGAAACCCTCGTCCACGTTGGGCAGAGTTTCCGAGTAAGGCAAATCGCCCTTGAGCAACTTGATGTCCTCGACGGTCAATTTCCTGGCCCATTCCATCGTGGTCGGCGTGCGGCCCTTGGCATTGGGCTGCGGGCGTTGGCCGGGCGTGAAGGCATAGCCGAGCTCGCGGGCCTTGTCCTGCAGCTTCGGAATTTGGCTGTCGATGGCCGCAAGCCACTCGCTGCCGCGGCCGGGCAGACCGGCCTTGGTGTAACGATTGAAAGACGACTGCAACAGCGGCACCCAATTATACTGGTAGCTCATGTCGCCGGGCAGATCGACCTTGAACGGGGCTTGCACATAGAACAGAGCCTCGGTTTTGTCCTTGACCGAAATCTGCGTGATCTTGAGCGGATAGCAGAGCTTGTCGCTGCTAAACGTGAACCGCGTCGGCGTCACCTCGCCGGCGTAGCTGCCGTCCTTGTTTTTCTTCATTTGCATGGTGTCGATCTTCATGACGGTAAAGATCCATTTCTTTTGCACATAGAAATTGAGCGTGGCTTCGTCGCCGGAGTAGCTGTACTTGTTGTCCTTGAGCCACTTGTAAAGGTCGTCCGCCCGGCCGGCTTCGATGATCTTGTAATCGAGCGAGCCGACGGTGCCGACTTCCAGTTCCTTGATGGTGGACTTTCCATCTTTGGGGTCGCCACCAAAGCCGCCTGCCCCGCCGCCGCCCTTGCCGCCTTTGGCGGCCCCGGCAAATTGCAGATTTTGGCGCGGCAGCAGTTTCGACTGCGGCACCTCGCGCTTCTTCATGATGCTGTAAACCGCGAGATGCTTGAAGAACTCACGCGGCATCTCGTGCAGCTTGGGCTGCGTCGGAGTCGGGATCACCATGCCGAAGTCGAGGGCATTGCCTTCGAACTTGGGTTGCACGGTGAAGGTTTCCATTTTCTTTTCGGGGTCCCAGGTGATGAACACCTTCTGGGCCGGCTGCAAGATGTCGGCGTTTTGAGCCGAGAAATAACAGCAGGCAGCGTCGGCGGGCTGAGCCGCAACCACGGCTAACAGCGCCGGCGCGAGCAGCCAGCGAACACGAGTCCACGGCATGGCGCGTTCCTTTCAATGAAGGACGGGGCGAACGGGTGACTTTGAGGGTAATCCAAGTAATACGACGGGGCAAGAGGATGCTTGGATTGCAAGAATGTTGTTGAAAGACTAACCACGGATCACACCGATGACACGGATAAAAATGCAGCACTGTGGGACGGCCTTCCCAGGCCGTCCAAGTCGCTAGGACGGCCTGGGAGGGCCGTCCCACAGAATTTGCGCTGGGCGCAAAGATTTTGAACGTCAGTAGCACGGATGACACGTATAAAAACAGCGACGCCTTTGTTTTTTATCCGTGCCATCCGTGTGATCGGTGGTCAAAATTCCAAAAATCACGGAGGCGAGGTTGGCAGAATCTCCGTGTATTCCGAGAAATCGTCCTGACCGCCGACTCTAGCGGCAACGAGCGTCAGGTCATCATTCATCTCGTCGCGGCAGAAAATCTTGCGGAACTTGGTGATCCACAGCCCTGCCTGGAGATGACCGAGAAGGCCCTGCAGCGACTTGATGTCGGCCTCGGGCACATAACGGACCATGTAGCCGTTGGGATGGTCTTGCTGCGAGCGGGCCAGCCGATCGCGGATGACCGCATAGATCGCCTGTGCTTTCTGCGGGTCCTTCACGTCGGCCTGGGTGAAACCGTCGTCCACGTCAGGTACCAACTCGCAAAACGGCGCTTTGCCCTGGAGAATGTCAATGTCCTGTTTGGTGAGTTTTCTGGCCCATTCCATGGTGGTGGCGGTGTGCCCCTTGGCATTGGGCACTGGCCGTTGGCCGGGAACGTAAACATAACCCTGCTGTTGATTGATCGCCAGAATGCCGGGGATGTTGTTTTCAATCGCCAGCAGCCATTCGGTGCCGCGGCCGGGGAGGCCGCCGGGGATTGCCCCTTTCACCTTGCTTTTCAAAGACGGCTTCTTGCCCGAAGATTCCAGCATTGGCACCCAGGTTTGCTGGTAGCTCAAGTTGCCTTGCAGATCGACTTTGTGGGGCGCTTGCACGTAAAACAACGCTTCGGTCTTGTCCTTGACACTCAGCTGCGTGATTTTCAGGGGGTAAATCAACTTGTTGGAAGCGAATTGAAACCGCGTCGGCGTCACGTCGCCGGAGTAGTTGCCGTCTTTGGCCTTTTTCATCTGCATGGTGTCGATCTTCATCACCGTGAAGAGCCATTTCTTTTGCACATAGAAGTTGAGCGTCGCCTCGTCGCCGGCGTAGCTATACTTGT
>DASRAT010000186.1:0-6868 GCA_035638015.1 Gemmataceae bacterium
AGCGTCTGCCCCGCCACCGGATCGGTAACATAGGCCGTAACTGTAAACTGCTTGCCCGGCTCGAAGGAACCACCTAGCGCCATCTCGACCAGGCCTTCGCTCTCCGGGCTGGTGGCAATTCCCTGGCCATAGCCATAGGCAAACTCGCGTTTGCCGCCGGGTTTGATTTCCTTCGGTTCCCAATAAACGCCAAGCGCCGAATCGCCGCCGGCGACCATCGCGGGCATGTCCCAGGCGCCGCCCGTTCCATGGCGCGTCAACACCACCTTGCTGGGTTTCTCCAGCTTCGAGCCAAGGTCCAATGTCAGGTGAGCGACGAAACCCGGGTTTTTCAGGTCCGGGCGTTGCAGTAGTTGCACGTAAGGCGGCAACTCTTTCTCTTTGAGCACCACGCCGTCGAGAATCTTGCCGGGGATCGTGGGCGCCGCGAACAGGCAGCCGTCGTTGTCGATGACATAGGTGTCCATATAGATGCGCAGACCCACTGTCTGCGGCTTTTTACCCTGATTCTCAATGAGATAGTGCACAAGCACGGCATCCATTCGGCGTTTCGTTTCCTTGGCTTGCGGTTTGGTCGGTATCAGGGTCACCGTCAGCGTGATGCGGAGGTCGTCGCGGAAGATGTAAGACGAAGTGAAGCCTTCGCGAACCTTGCCGGCCTTGGTCTTGGGCAGAGGGCGGCTGTCATAATCGATCTTGGCGCCGGCGACCTGGGCTTGCTGGTAGAACTGACCGTTAATGCTCAAGCTCGGAAAATGGCTCAGGTGCAGCGTTTCATTATTAGGGCCGCGGACCGCGACTCCCAGCGAACCCGGCTGGGCCTGGTAAACGATGCGCCGAACCGGGTCGATCGGCAGCACAGCCTCGACGATGACGACTTGCTCGTCCTTGATGGTCACTTGGACAGGAGGCGAGGACGTTTTTTCTTGGGCGAAGCCGGCGCCAGCCAAAGCAATCGCCGCCGTCAGTACGATGCCAACCGAAGCCACGCGACTTTGGCAAGTTGCTGCGCTCATGCTTGGGAACCCTCAAAGAAGCTGCGAGCAAAGCGACTATCCACTTGTGATACTCTATTGTATTTGGCGGCTGATGACATTTTTGGTCATGACTTTCGGTCCGCCTGCCACTTTGGCACCACAGCCAGACCTGGCAGCTGCCAACATGAATCAATAAGCTATTGATGCTGAACAAGTTAGAGCAATCGTCAATGATGGCACACGCGTTGCTTATCTATCCAAAAACATCCTCGGAGATTCCCTAGCCGTTCCTGGCCCGAGTCCAGGATGATAACGCATCGAAAGGAGATAGTTGAATGGCAGCAAAACAACTGGCTTACGCCGATGAGGCTCGCCAAAAGCTGTTGGCAGGCGTCAGCAAGCTGGCCCGGGCCGTGCGCAGCACCCTGGGGCCGCGGGGCCGTAATGCGGTGTTGGACAAGGGCTGGGGTAGCCCAAATGTGACCAAAGACGGCGTCACCGTCGCCGAAGATATTGAATTGCAAGATCCTTATGAAAACATGGGCGCCCAGCTGGTGAAGGAAGCCGCTTCCAAGACCAGCGATGTGGCTGGCGATGGCACCACCACCGCGACCGTGCTCGCCGAGGCGATTTACCGCGAAGGCCTGAAATCAATTGCCGCTGGCGCTGACCCGATGGCCCTCACGCGTGGCATTCAAAAGGCTGTCGAGAAGGTTGTCGAAGAGTTGCACAAGATGGCGGAAAAGATCGACGACAAGGACGACAAGGAAATCACCGAAGTCGCCACCATCGCCTCCAACAACAACACCGAGATCGGCAAGAAGCTGGCCGAGGCCATGAAAAAGGTTGGCGCTTCCAATGGCGTCATCACCATTGAAGAGGGCAAGACGGCCGAGACCGAAGTGGTGGTCGTGCAGGGCATGCAATTCGACCGCGGCTTTTTGTCGCCGCACTTCGTCACCAATCAGGAAACGGTCACTTGCGAGCTGGAGAATCCTTACATCCTCATCTACGAGGAAAAGATTACCAGCGCCAAGAGCCTGATTCCCCTCCTGGAAACGATCTCCAAGAAGAAAGAACCGCTGCTGATCATTGCCGAGGACATCGAGGGCGATGCGTTGGCGACGCTGGTTGTCAACAAGCTCAAGGGTATTCTCCAGGTCTCCGCCACCAAGGCGCCAGGCTATGGCGACCGCCGCAAGGCGATGCTCGAAGACATTGCCACGCTGACCGGCGGCAAGGCGGTGTTCAAGGATCTGGGCATTCAGCTGGAGAGCATTCAGCTGCGAGACCTGGGCCGGGCCAAGAAGGTCAAGATCGACGCCGAGAACACGACGATTACCGAAGGCGCAGGCGAGAAAAAAGCAGTGGATGGCCGCTGCGAAATGATCCGCCGCGAGATCGAAAACACCGACAGCGATTACGATCGCGAGAAATTGCAAGAACGTTTGGCCAAGCTGGCCGGCGGCGTCGCCCAGGTCAAGGTCGGGGCGGCAACTGAAACCGAAATGAAGGAACGCAAGGCGCTGTACGAAGACGCCCTGCACGCCACACGGGCCGCCATTGCCGAAGGCATTGTCCCCGGCGGCGGCGTCGCTCTGCTTCAGACCCGCAAAGCAATTGACAAACTCACGCTGGAAGGCGACGAAGCCCTGGGCGTGCGCGTGATCGCGCATGTCCTTGAATCTCCTTGCCGCTGGATCGCCGAGAACGCCGGCAAGGACGGCGCGGTGGTTGTCGCACACATTCGCAAGGGCAAGGAAAAGAACTTTGGTTACAACGCCGACACCGACGAATACGAAGACCTGCGCAAGGCCGGCGTCGTCGATCCGGTCAAGGTGACACGCAGCGCCTTGCAAAATGGCGCCAGCGTCGCTTGCCTGTTGTTGACCACCGAATCGCTGATCGCCGATCTGCCCGAGAAGGACAAGAAGGGTGGAGATCCGCACGGTCACGATGATCATGGCATGGGCGGAATGGGCGGAGGTATGGGTGGTATGGGAGGCATGGGTGGAATGGGCGGCATGGGTGACATGGGAATGTAACTTGTTTAGCCGCGGCGCGGAGGGCCGTGCGGTCCCCGCGCCGCGGCTGAATCCAACATATATAAGAGGACTTCACCAATGGCTAAAGACAAAGACGTTAACTTGCGTGTTCGCCCCCTGGATGACCGTGTTGTCGTCGAACCGCTCGAAGCGGAAGAGAAGACCGCGGGCGGCATCTTGCTACCGGATAGCGCCAAGCAAAAGCCGCAGCGCGGCCGTATCTTGGCCTGTGGCCCCGGCAAGCTTCGCGACAGCGGCGAACGCAGCGCCCTCAATGTGACCAAGGGCGATGAAGTGATCTACGGCCGCTATGCCGGCAGCGACATTCAGATTGATCGCAAGGAATACAAGATCCTGCGCGAGAGCGACATTCTCGCCAAGATCGAGAAATAACCGCCACTTGCGGCTTAGCACGAACCACACCAAAAACTGGAGATATTCAAGATATGGCCAAGCAACTTCTCTACACCGACGACGCCCGCAAGAAACTTCTTAGCGGCGCCGAAAAACTCGCCAAGGCCGTGGGCAGCACCCTCGGACCGACTGGGCGAAACGTCATCCTCGACAAGAGCTTCGGCGGCCCGACCGTCACCAAGGACGGCGTCACCGTCAGCAAGGAAATCGAGCTGCCCGATCCGTTTGAGAACATGGGTGCCAAGCTCGTCAACGCCGTGGCCCAGAAGACCAGCGACGTGGCCGGCGACGGCACCACCACTGCGACGATTCTGGCCCTGTCCATTTACCAGGAAGGCCTCCGCACTGTCACCGTCGGCGCCAATCCGATGGCGGTCAAGCGCGGCATCGACAAGGCTGTGGACGCGGCTGTCACCTTCTTTGACACGTTGTCCAAACAGCTCAAAACCAAGGAAGAGATGCAGCAAGTCGCCAGCATCAGCGCCAACAACGACCCCACCATCGGCGCCTTGATGGCTGACGCTTTCGAGAAAGTCGGCAAGGACGGCGTCATCACCGTCGAGGAAGGCAAGACCTCCGAGACGACGCTCGAGTTCGTCGAAGGCATGCAGTTCGACAAGGGCTACATTTCGCCTTATTTCGTCACCAACGTGACGGACATGAAGTCGGAGTTGGAAGACCCCTTGATCCTCATTTTCGAGAAGAAGCTGTCCAATGTCCGTGACATGTTGCCACTGCTTGAGAAAGTAGCCCAGTCCGCCAAGCCGCTGCTCATCATCGCCGAAGATGTCGAGAGCGAAGCGCTGGCGGCCCTGGTCGTCAACAAATTGCGCGGCATTCTCAATGTGTGCGCGGTCAAGGCCCCCGGTTTCGGCGATCGTCGCAAAGCGATGCTCGGCGACATCGCGGTTCTGACCGGCGGGCAGTTCATCAGCGAGGATCTTGGCCTCAAGCTGGAAAACGTCACGCTCGATCAGATGGGCCACGCCAAGACGGTGCGCATCGAAAAGGAAAGCTGCACCATCATCAACGGCGGCGGCAAGAAAGACGCCATCAAGAAACGGATTGCCCAGATTCAATCGCAGCGCGATGCCAGCGACAGCGAATACGACAAGGAAAAGTTCAGCGAACGGCTGGCCAAGCTGACCGGCGGCGTGGCTATCATCCGCGTCGGGGCGGCGACCGAAGCCGACATGAAGCAAAAGAAAGGCCGTGTCGAGGACGCCTTGCATGCAACTCGCGCCGCGGTGGCCGAAGGCATTCTGCCCGGCGGCGGCGTGGCTTGCATTCGGGCCATTGACGTGGTCGAAAAGCTTGCGGAGAAGCTCAAGGGTGATGAGCGGGCCGGAGCCGAGATTGTGGCCCGCGCCCTGGAGAAACCGATCCGCACCATTGCAGCAAACTCCGGCGCCGACGGCGCGGTCATCGCCGACGAAGTTCGTGGTCAAAAAAATGCGAGCTTCGGTTATAATGCCAACACCGGCGAGTACGAAGATATGTTCAAGAGCGGCATCCTCGATCCGACCAAGGTGACCCGCTCCGCCCTGCAAAACGCCGCCAGCATTGCCGGCCTTATGCTCACGACCGAGGTCATGGTGACCAAGATCGACGAGGAGGAGCCCAAGAGCAAGGTGGCGGGGGCGATTCGGTAAATGAGAGGGGTCAGGAGTCAGGGGTCAGGGGTCAGGGGTCAGCAAGGCACGCCGCTTTCTGACCCCTGACCCCTGACCGCTGACCCCTGCCTGAAGGGGAAAGTATGGCCAGCAAGCGGGACTATTACGAAGTCCTCGGGATCGCCAAGGACGTTAACCCTGAAGACCTGAAAAAGGCCTACCGCACGCTGGCCATGAAGTATCATCCCGACCGCAACAACGGCGATGAGGTGGCGGCGGTCCATTTCAAAGAGGCGGCCGAAGCCTACGACGTGCTTTCCAACCCCGAGAAACGAGCCCGTTACGACCGCTACGGCCATGCCGGCCTGGAAGGCATGGCCATGCCGGACTTCGGCAGCGGGGCGTCGATCTTCGACATGTTCGGCGACATCCTCGGCAACATCTTCGGCGACCGCGGCCGGCGCGGGCCGCAACAGGGCGCCGGTCTGGTTTACACGCTGGAAGTGACGCTGTCCGAAGCTTATCGCGGTTGCATCAAGACGATCAGCTTTCCGCGCGAGGAGATTTGCGGTGATTGCAAAGGCTCCGGCGCTCGGCCCGGTTCGAGGCCTTCGCAGTGCCGGCAATGCGGCGGCCGTGGCGCGGTCGTGATGAGCCAGGGCTTCTTTCGGATTCAGCAAACCTGCCCCGGCTGCGGCGGGCGTGGCACGATCATCACGGAACTCTGCGGCTCTTGCAAAGGCCGCAGCCGCGTGCAGATCAAGCGGACCTTGCAAGTGCAAGTCCCGGCCGGTGTGGACAACGGCGACCGCCAGATTCCGCCCATGCAAGGCGAAGGCAACCCCGGCGAGCCTGGCGCTCCGAGGGGGGACCTTTATTTTGACGTCCGCGTCAAAGAGCATCAACTGTTTCGCCGCGAGGGCGACCATTTGATATGCCAGGTGCCGATCAGTTTCAGCCAGGCCGCGTTGGGCGGAGCGGTGGAAGTGCCGACGCTGGATGGGCCGGTTCAATATGAACTGAAAGCCGGCCATCAGAGCCACGAGCGAATTCACATCCCCGGCAAGGGAATGCCCAATCGCCGCAATGGCCGTCGCGGCGACCTGGTGGCGTTTTTGCTGGTGGAGACGCCGCGGCAACTGACCAAACGCCAGGAGGAGTTGCTCCGCGAGTTGGCGGAGATTGACAAAAAAAACGTGTCGCCGGAACGAAAATCGTTTTTCGAGAAGATTCGCGGCTTGTTCACCGGCGACGCCAGCGAAATGGGATCGGAAGCAAAGAAGACCTAAAGCCGCCAGCGCCTTAGCAGGAGTGACCAACCGTGAGTGAATCCAAAACCGCTCCGGAAACTCAGCCCGCGATCGACCTACAAGAAACGGTCGAAAACGTGGAAGAGCTGCGCAAAAAAGCCGCGGAACGCGATCAATTCCTCGATCTGGCCCAGCGCACTCGCGCCGACTTTGAGAACTACCAGAAACGCAACAACCGCGAACGCCAGGAGGAACGTAAATTCCTGGCCGGCGAATTCGTGCGCGACATTTTGCCGGTGCTGGACAATCTCGAACGGGCCACTGCCGCCGCCAAGCAGGCCGGCGAAAAAGGGCCATTGGTTCAGGGCGTCAGCTTGGTGCAGCAGCAGTTTCTCGATTTCCTCAAGCGCTATGGCGTGACCCGCATCGAGGCCGAAGGCAAGCCATTTGACGCCAACCTTCATCAAGCATTGGTGCAGCACCCGACCGCTGACAAACCGCCAGACACTGTTTTGCAAGTTGGCGTCAAATGGCTTGCCTTCGGCCTCGATGCGGGTCACGCCATAGCG
>DASRAT010000187.1:0-9615 GCA_035638015.1 Gemmataceae bacterium
CGTGAACCCGCCCAGCTGGAGGGTCTCCCTGGCCGCAGACAACGTGGCAAGGCGGCGAGATTTCAAAGAAAATCGGGAAAGACTGGCCATCCGGACCCTTCATATGCGTGAGACTTGCCCGTTCGAGATCCTCGAAGCTCAACAAATCGCAGTATTGCCAGAATCCCCACAGGATTGTGAAGCGATGGGCTCTGTCAAGGTTCTCGGGGTTGGCCACCACCTCAAGCCACACTTTTCCCACGTATGATGCGGGATGAAAAAACTCCCATTGAGATTTGAACTGAATCTCGGCCCATTCAATGGTCTCAAAAGGAATGCCCAGCACTTTTTCAACCGTTTCCCACGTAATCTGCACTATTGGCTGCCCAATGAAAACTCGATAAACGGCTGATCGGCTGATTTCACCCTCCTCAAGCCGTTTCTGAATGGCCTCGTTGAAACTTCGAAATGAAGGCTTCTTACCCAGCCAGGTGCGAAGAAAAGCCCGCAATTTGTTGGGGTCCGTTTGGCGGCTAGGACGATCTCGCTGAGTACCCATGAGCCACCTTCAATTTCAGTTGGCGCAGCTTCCCTAACTTAAACTAAAGTTGAAACTTTTCAACTCGTTTGTCGCCTTTAGGATATAAAGTGCGATAACCGACACTAGGATATGTCCCTGCCACGCATTGACTCATCGACGGCCACGGTAGCGATTGCGGAAAAGTCTGGTCGGTACGCATCGCGCCGTCGTGGAACTCGACTTGAGCGGCCGGTAGCTCTAATGTCCACCAGGAATCCGGTAGGCTCTCGACGCCAACCGCGTGAATCGTCGGTAACTGCCTTCAGCCGCTGAGAGTTTTTGGTGGTTGCGGTGTCACCGTGCCGGTAAACTTGCCTTTTGCCTCGCAAACCCAGTGCGTCGGTGCTTGGTGTGACGCAAAAATGCCATCCTAGCCCCTTTCCAAGTTCTGTCGGCTTGGCCGCTAGATAAGGGGGGGTGAACTTTTGTTGCAGAATGGCAATTTCCTTCTTGGAGACACCCCATGTCACCGCTTGGTTGGGTCTGGCGTGCCTTTCGTAATCGCCGCACCCGCGAAAAGCGCGCGACTGATTCCCGACAAACACGCCGCCGTTGGCCGCGGTTTGACGTCTTGGAGGACCGCACGCTGCTCGCTACGAGCACCATTGCACCCATCGGGCTGATTCTAGTGAGCGATGCAGTCACGCAAGCGGAACAGGTCTGCGCGGCTGCTAGTCCAGGAACCATCGTTGTATTATACGACAGTCAAACGATGACCACGAGCAAGTTGGGCGAAGTGGTTTTGTCCATAGCTGCAGCCAACGGCGGATCACCGCTTAGCCGTCTTGCAATCGTCACACATGGCGCACCAGGGCAGCTGGACATTGGCGCACACGATTCTTTGAATTCGGCTACGCTTACGAGAGACCTGCCTGACTTGCAGCGGTTGCGATCCTTATTGCACGGAGTTCGGTTTGATTTGTATGCGTGCTCCGTGGCGAGTGGGCCCGACGGGAAGGCTTTTGTTGACGAACTGGCCGCAGCAACCGGCGCAGCAGTATTCGCCAGCGCTGGCCCGGTTGGGACCGTACCCGGATCGAGTTTAGTTTTGGATTACCACACGGCCCAAGCGGCCGCTAGCAACGAGCTGTTCACGGTCGGAAAGATGGAGGCGATACCTCAACTGCTCTTGCCAGCGCCCTCGATCACCAGCGTCAATCCAGCGCAGCCCACCGGTTCCGCCAGTACCCAGCCGTTCACCATCAACGGTGCGAACTTCGTTTCGGGGTGCAATGTAACCTTGCGAGTCGGCGGTTCGACCTTTGCTAACCGCACCATCAGTTCGTTCAGCAGCACGTCCATCACCATCAACCCGACCTTCACCACCGTGGCCCAGACGTGGACGGTGGAAGTCATCAACCCCAACGGGCAGACAACTGGCCAGGTCAGTTTCAACGTGGTGGCGCCGGCCGCCGCGCCCTCGATCACCAGTGTGTCGCCGCCCTCTATGCTGGCATCCGGCAGCAACCAGACGCTGACCATCAACGGGAGCAACTTCCAGAACGGTGCCACGCTCACCTTCGTGCCTCGCGGCGGCGCACCAATTGCCAGTACCGCCAGTAAGCTGACGGTTGTTTCCAGCGGCCAGATCAACTACCAGTTCAATAACGGATTCACCACAGGCACCTGGACCGTGCAGGTGATCAACCCGGACGGCCAATCCTCAGGCACGGCCAACTTCACGGTAACCGCACTGGCTCAGGTGATCCGCCAAGGCGTGGACTACTCGGTCGATCGTCCCAGCCCAAGCGCGTTGAAGGCGGCGGGATATGATTTTGTAGTCCGTTATGTTAGCCCGGCGGGAAACGCGAAGAACATAACTCCTAGCGAAGCTCAGGCTTTGCAGAGTGCGGGAATCGATATCATCCTTGTATTTGAGTCTACCGCCAACCGTATGCTGGATGGATTTGCCGCTGGCGTCGCGGACGCCAACACGGCAGTCACCGTCGCAACGGCGGCCGGGGCACCTCAGGGTTTCTTCTGCTATTTTGCCTGTGACTTTGACGCATCGCAAAGCGACCAAGCACCGATTAACGCATACCTGGATGGAGCCGCGTCTGCATTGGGTAGTGTTAGCCGGGTTGGATTCTACGGTGGCTATGGTCCCGTAAAGAATGTTCTAGACGCTGGCAAAGCGACGAAGGGCTGGCAAACCGCAGCATGGTCCGGTGGCATTCGTGACTCGCGCATTAGCCTTTTCCAACATGCGGGTGCAGTGTCTATCGCTGGCGGCTCGTGCGACATAGACGATGGGTACGCCAGCGATTTAGGACAGTGGTCGACTTCGCTAGTCGGCACCCCCGGGCTGAATGTCAGCGCGTCTTCGCTCACATTGCCCACCACCACCCAAGGCACTGCCGGCGCTGCAACAAGCTTCACGGTCAGCGGCAGCGGGCTAGGAAGCGGTGATACTTTGAATTTGTTGGCTCCCACCGGCAGCGAAATCTCAAAAAATAACTTGTCCGGATTCGTCAGCACATTCCCGCTTAACTCGGACGCCAGCGGCAACCTTTCGGCCACCACGGTGTACATTAGGACCAGCGCGTCGGGTACCGTGAACGTCAGTGGCAACCTTACGATCACCGACGTCCTCCACAGTAGCCTTAACAAGTCCATCCCGGTAAGCGGCGCCGTGCAGGCGATTACTACCCCGGTGATCAACCTGCGATCGCTGGACGTAGAATCGCAAGGTGGCACATTCACGTACAATCCGCAGGCCCAGCGCTTCGAGGCGTCCGGCACGATCTTGTTGGGAATGAAGCCGAGCAATGGGAACAACTTTGTTCCGCTGCTCGCCGTCAACGGAGCGGCGTGGTACAACAGCACGACGATTCACGGAGACGGCGTTGTCTCGGCGCAAGTTGGTTCCAAGTCGGTGCCCCTCTTCTCCGGCACCTTCGACTTGAACATCAGTCAAGGTATCAGTTCCGCGCTCACCATCTCCACGCGCCAGTTTCAACTTGCCGGGCTGACCGTCGGCATTGACAACCTGACGATTGCCAACGGCCAGATCATCTTGCAAGCATCGGTCAGCTTGCCCCAGGGTCTTGGCGGCATCGGCGTACTCAGCGGCGGTTTCGCGGGAATCATTATCTCACCGAACGGCATTCAGCTGAGCAGCATCGGTGTTACCTTGCCCGACTTCGATGGGAACTTGCTTGGACTGCTCCCAATCAAAGCCCATGGCATGAGCGTGCAATATGATTACCCCACCGATAGCTTCATTATCCACGGGAGCGTTTCGCTGCCGACGCTGTTCAACGTCACCGCCGATTTCACCGGCGGCAACTCTATCCAGGTCCAAAACGGGATCGTGTCGGTGGTGGGCGATTTCTCCATTGGCACAATCCATTTTGCTCCAGGCTGGACGTTGGAAACGGCCAAGGCCCATTTTGATACAGTCAACAATGTCTTCGCAGGCAGCGCCGATTTGCAGATTCCCGGACCAACCCAGGACGGGTTCGTCATCCATGTCGGCTTGGGGATCGCCAACGGCAAACTCAGCTACGTCGAGGCCGGCGTTAACCACCTACATATCCCGCTTGGCACAACGGGCGCATTCCTGGAGGAGATTGACGGTAGCGTCAAGAACCTTGATAATCCTGCAGCCTTGGATTTCTACGGTCACCTGGACATCGTCTATGGCCCGGAGGTTACCGTCGGCAGCTCCACGTACCGACTCGCGGATTTACAACTCAGTGGGGACATTGACAGCAAGCACCTGCACGCCACCGGACAGCTCGACATTCTCGGTGGCAGCGTGGCAACGGGAACAGCGAGTATCGATGTCAACTGGGCAAACGGCTCAGTTTTCACCGGATCCCTCGACCTCGACTTTCTTTCGCACACGTTGGACATCACCGGCGCCCTAAAGGCGAATAGTGCCGGTCTTACGGTTTCCGGAACCGCCTCGCTTAACACCCCTGCCTTTAACGTCGGCGTCTTCCACGTCGGTAGCTACCCCCTGACTGCGGTGGCCGCCACCCTGAGCTACGTTACCGGAGCCCCGCTGTCCTCGGACTACGTAGAAGCCTCTGCCAAGATAGACTTGCCATGGGTAGGCTCGTACAAGGTCGGTGCCAGAGTTACTTTTGACAAGCTAGTTCACGCCATCCATAACTTGAGCGATCCTGCAAGCCAGTCCTTTGCCATCCCTGCAAGTACGCCTTGGTTCCTCATGGCAGCCAATTGGCAGAACAATGTGGGGACGGTCCCGGTCCAGGTAGTCGCTCCGGACGGCAGGGTCTGGAACGACGCGAATTTCGACAATGCCGCCGTAGGGCTTGTCAGCGCCTTCAGTGCCCCAACCACCGAAGTGGTTGGCTTGCGGAATCCGGCCGCTGGTAATTGGACTATCAGCTTGCCGACCAGCGATAGCGCAAACCTCGGCACTGTTCAGTTTAACGGCCTCAGCCAATCTACAACACCGGCGATCAAAATCACCAGCGTGGACCGCAGTGGCACCCAGGTGACCGTCCACTACATAGTGCAGACCAGTGATCCCAATACCGAGATCAGCCTTTTTTACACCACCGACAATCAAACAGGGACAGGGCTCCTCATAGCCAGCGGCTTGATGGCCACCACAGGGGACACCACTTTTACTTGGGATATCAGCGCTTTGCCTTCCGGACAATATTATGTGTCGGCACTAGTCGATGATACCCATAGTCCGATAGCAATTGACCAGTTGTCCACGGCAATCACGGTAGGCAACCTTCCGCCGGCCCTGGCACTGATCAACGATCAAACTGTCGTTACTGGGACACTACTTAGCCTCCAAGCCAGTGCGAGCGATCCCAACAACGATCAGGTTAGTTTCAGTCTCGATCCCGGGGCTCCGCCAGGAATTTCCATCGACCCGTTCACGGGTGTGTTCAATTGGCAAGTGCCGCAGAACCAGGCGGCGGCCGACTATTCGGTCACCGTCCGGGCCACGGACAACGGGACAGGGGCTTTAAGCGCAGCCCGCACGTTCACCATCCACGTGCTATCGCTGAACAAGCCGCCACTGCTTGGTTTTATTGCAGACCACACGATCGACGTTGGCCAGACGGTGAGCTTTTCCGCAGCAGCCACAGACCCGGACGGTGACACATTGACCTACAGCCTTGACCCCGGTGCCCCGGCGGCGGCCGCTATCAATCCGCAGCAAGGCACATTCACATGGACGCCCGGCGTCAACCAGGGGCCAGGTGATTACCCCGTGACGGTGCGCGTCAGCGATAGCGGCACACCCAATCTCGCTGCCACCCAGACCTTCAGCATCCACGTGAGCGATGTCCATTTCTCTCCCTCCTTCAGCGGAATAAGCGATCCGGCAATTACCTATGGCACGATGTCCACGACTATCTCCGGCCACCTCAACGCCAACGCCGGCGCACTGGTGCCGGCTGGCGAGACGGTGCAGGTCGCCCTCAATAACTTCACGCAGGCTGCTACGCTCGACAACAAGGACGACTTCTCCACCTCTTTCAACACCAGTGCGCTGGGCGGGGTCGGTTCGCTCTACGCCATCCGCTTTGACTACGCCGGCGACGCCAATTTTAATCGCGCCTCCGCCGACGGCACTTTTGCGGTCGCCGCTGCCGCTGCAAACCATTTCTCGGTCAGTGCCCCCGCCAGTGTCACCTTTGGCAACGCCTTCAACCTTACGGTCATCGCTCTGGACCAATTCAACAACACTGCCACCGGCTATGCCGGCACAGTCCATTTCACCAGCAGCGATGGCACCGCCGCGTTGCCGACTGATGTGACCTTGGCTGGCGGGACCGGCACCCTGACAGCAACCCTTAAGAGCGCAGGCAGCCAAACGCTGACGGCCACGGATAGCGCCGCCACGTCTGTGACGGGAACGAGCAACCCGATCAAGCCCGCGCCCACACATTTCGTCGTCACCGCTCCTGCCAGCTCCACGGCGGGCGACGCCTTTGTCGTCATGGTCGCGGCCGAGGACCAGTTTGGCAGCACTACCACCGGTTACGCCGGCAACGTCCATTTCAGCAGCAACGACGCCAAGGCCTGGGTGCCGCCGGACATGACCTTGGCCAATGGCCTCGGCTTCTTCGCAACGATCTTGAAGACGGCCGGCAGCCAGAGTTTGACGGCCGTCGACAAAGTCAACAGCGCTCTTACCGGCACTACCAACGCCATTGTGGTCAGCCCGGCGGCAGTCAATCATTTCGGATTTACTGTTCCCGCCAATGCCGCCACCGGCGTCCCGTTCCCTTTCACTGTCACGGCCCTGGATCCCTACAACAACGTGCCCTCCGGTTACACCGGCGCGGTCCATTTCATGAGCAACGACGGCACCGCCATGGTTCCGGCCGACAGCACGCTGACAAACGGGATGGGCACATTTACTGCGACGTTGAAAACAGTCGGCGGCCAATTGCTGATTGCCACCGACATCGTGACCACCAGCATCACCGGCACCAGCAGCCTGATCACGACCCGCGGCCTGATGGTTAACAGTTTGTTGCCGACTCCCACGGGCTTTGTCGCGCAATTCAACAAACCGTTCGACCCTACCACTATCAACCTCTACGACGCCCTTGGCACTTATGGGCCAGGTGATGTCAGCGTTGTTGGCCCCTCAGGGCCGATGCGTGGATCGATGCTTTTCAATCCGGCCAACACGTCTTTCACGTTCATCAAAACAGGAGTGGGCACCACGGGTTTGTTCCCAGGCATTATGCCGGCAGGCACGTACACAGTCACCTTTCGCAGCGCCGCCGACGGCTTCAAGGACACCAGCGGCGGCGTTTTGGACGGCAACAACGACGGCACCCCTGGCGATAACTACGTGGCGACTTTCACCGTAACAGCAACGGCCACGCCAGTTCTTAGCATCCCAGACTTCGCTCGCGGTCCCGACGGAGCCAACAATATCAAGGTGCCCAATAATACCGGCGCCGGCGTTCCGATCACACTTCGGAATGCCGCCAGCGTGACGGACGTGACCTTCCTGCTTGACTACAACCCAGCCCTTTTGAACATCAGCAACACTTTGAGTGGAACGTCGGGCACGTTTGCGTTGGTTGGCACGCCCGCGGCCGGCGTGGCAAGTTTCTCTTTCCACAGTGCCCAGCCGCTGACCGGCACCTTGACCTTGGGGCAGATAGTGGCCCAAGTGCCGAATAGTGCTGCCACCGTCTACAAGGGCAAGGAGCAATTGCACCTCGATAGCATTCTGGTAAACGGTAGCGGAACCGCCATGAACGACGACGGCGTACACGTTGTGGCTTACGCCGGGGATGCCTCCGGCGACGCCAGCCTAAGCCCATTAGACGCAGCAATGATTTCTCGCGTAGCCGTCGTTTTCGACACTGGTTTCGCGGCCTATCGCTTGGCCGACCCGGCCATCATCGCTGACCTCAATGGCAACGGCTTTGCAGATTCGGCCGAGGTGACGCTGATGAATCGCTTCCTTGCTGGCATTACAGTGACGCAGATTCCGCCAATTCCCGCTGGGTTGTCGATAGCCCCAACGGGCCCCGACCCAACTTTGAGTTTGCCCGCGAACCTCGTCGCCGTGCCTGGCGAAATGATTGTCGTCCCCCTAAACATCGACACCGCCCGGCCCCTGGGTAGCACCGGGCTGATGGAAGCGATCTTGGCGCTGCGTTACGATCCGAAAGTGTTCACGGTGTCGGCTCAGGACGTGCATTTGGGCACGCTGCCGGCGTCGGGCAACGGCTGGAAACTGCAGGTGGAGGTCAATGCTCTGACGGGCGAGATCGGCATCGACCTGTTCGGCCCAACGCCGATTGTGAGGGCGGGCGGCGGCAGCCTAGTGACGTTGACCTTGCATGTGTTGGACAATGCACCGGCAGGCGCGAGTGGAATCAACCTGGTGCGTGCGGTGAATCCGACGGGCCAGCGCCAGTTCGTGACAACTGCCTCGGACGCGGCGGGGCCGTACATTTTGCATCCGGCGGTGACGGACGACGACATGGACCACGGTGTGGATGGGCAGCTGACGATCTTGGAGTCGCCGACGCATGGCGTTGTCAAAAACTCATCGACACTGATGGAAATTGGTCCGCTCAATTCGGTTTCCAGCAAACTCAATGGGGACGCTGGCCCATTGAATGTCCAGCAAGTCGTGGCCAGTCTTGCTACCCGGCCTAGTAAGTTGACGCCTGATCTCGTGGAGCGCGTCTTTGGCAACCGAAACGAGGCCGTGTTATTGGAGAACAGAAATAGAGGTCAGCCTAACCGATTACTAAGCCCAGACCTGGACGACATTGCTCTGGCTATTGCCAGCGACATGCCCTCGTTTTTGGGAGATAAGCCGCAAGCCAAACGAACATGGCTCCGCCAGGATTCCGCTGCGAACTTTGGAAAAGCGGCGGGCAGATGGCGGCATGCGTTGGCCAGTGATTTGTTTGACGATGAGCTTTCGGGCTCAGACCCGTCGGACATCTTTTGAATGGACGCCGTCTCTGCGCTCGACACGCGCAAAAAGCGGATGTTCCTAGCCTCGTAAGCATTGGTTCTCGCTGGCAGCGAAACAGCCGTAGCAAGAAGGCCAAACTTGTGACGAGTATGCGCCGAGCCAAACCCATTTGCGGTATTGCTCGAAAATGGGCACTATCCCACGGGAAAATCCACCCTTTGCCAACGATTGTACGCCGATCCGCCCCTCTACGAGCTGGTCCGACTCGTCGGCTATAACGCCGTCGCCGTGCCAGCCGCAAGGGACCGGCAAACGGGCCAAGAAAGAAGTCAAGGCGGCGGAAGCCGAAATGTGCCGCCGCGGCATGGCATTCTCGCGGAACAACCCAAAGCCGTTACACAGTGACTTGAATCGCCGTCCCACAAACTCGTTCCTATGTCTCGATCAAAGCGATCGCCATCACTGGCCGGGACCACTCCCGACATCGCGGAGTCAGTTTCGATGCAGCGTGCTGAGGTTCGCCGGCTCGCTGATGAAGTCCACGTATTGACGCAGATTATCGATGAGATCAGAAACGATGTCGGTTATGCGCTTTCCAATGATCGACCGTCTTGCCCTCGGCACGTCATGCACCTGCACAGTATGGCGACTGAGG
>DASRAT010000188.1:0-2145 GCA_035638015.1 Gemmataceae bacterium
CGGCCAAAGACGTCCGCAAGCCGGTGGAAGATGGTATTGCTTATCGCTTCCTGGCATGCTGGATCGCGGTCTACTTGTCGGCCTTCACCGCGGCCGCGACGAAGTTGCCCAATTACATTCTGCCGACATTTCCAGCTTTCGCATTGTTGATTGCGCGGTTCCTGGACCGCTGGCGCAAGGGAGAGTTTGTTGTTCCCATCTGGGTCCAACCGGTGAGCCTGGCAATTGTCGGGCTGATCGGTGTGCTGACTACTCTGGGTTTGCTGGTAGCCAGCGGAGCGATTTCATTTGGGGATTTGCATGCACGCACCTGGCCGGGCCTGGAACAATGGGCGTTTCTTGGCGTCATTCCGCTTGCCGGCGCGGCTCTGGGCGGTTGGTTTCTTTATTGCCAGCGCCGGACGGCATTTGTCACCGTTATGCTGCTCACTGCCGTGGGCTTTCTCGCTCCGCTGGCGGCTGGCGGCAGCGTGGCCCTCAATGCCTACCGAGCGCCGCGGCCACTGGTCGAGCAAGCCGGGGCGCTGCAGCGAGATAAAGAGATTCAGATCGGCTGTTACCAATTGGAGTACCTGCCGAGTTTGAATTTTTATGTACAACGCGTCATCAAGCACCATCAATCCGACGTGGAAGCTGTGAATTTCCTGCGCCAGGAATTGACGGTATTTTTGTTTCTACCCCGCCGCGACTGGGAACTGTTAGCCCCGCGTGTCACCACCCCTCACCGTGTCGTGGCGGTCAACGCTGATATGTACCACGGCGGCGAAGTGGTGGTCGTGACCAATCATTGACCCTGTCCGCCGGCATCCAACATCGCTATCCTTTCCTAACGCGCATTGCCGCAAGCGGCTTAGCACAAACCAATACAAATCATTTGAGGATAGGTGTCATGGGAGCAAGACGAATTCGCCGCGAACAACGCCGCGTGGACATGGCCGAATCCCGGCTGGTCAACGGCGTCCGCAAGGTCAAGGAGCGGGCCCGCCGCAAGAGCCGGCTGCTTGAGATCGTGAAAAAAGGCAAGCTGCCCTATGCGCCGTTTGCGATGACCTGGCTGAGCGAGGAACTTGACACGCCGTCGCGGCTGATCACGCAGGAGGAAGCGGATACTTGGGCCAAAAAAGCTAAGTAGCCGATGCACAGCGAGCCGAGCAGCGTAAGCTGCCGGGTAAACCTTACCCGGCAGCTTACGCTGCTCGGCTCGCCGTGTTTTTGAAGGTCATGGCTTGCTTAACCCCACAAACCCGCCGTCATTATCCCGAGCCAGCGCCCAAAGAAACGCTCCCACATCTGGGCTGTCAAAGTAAAACCCCACCGCATTGATCCGCACCCGTTGCTGCGTCCAGCGCCCGTAAGGCACATTCCAGGTCGCCTTCATTTTGTCCCGAATATACTTGCCCAGGATCGTGCTGCGTTCGGTCTCCGACAGCTTTTCGGCGCCTTTCGGCAAACCGTCGCCGGCATTGGGCAGGCCGTCCGAGAGCAGATAGATGGTGTCCAGTCCCAAGGCACGATACTTGAACGCCTCCTCAAAGACCGCGGACATGTTGGTTTCGTTTTCCGGCACCTCGCTGCGCACGGCGTCGACGACGTTTTTGATGGTCTCGGGGCCCTGGTATTCGTGCCATTTGCCGGCGTTGGCCAGCGGGTAGCGGATTTTGTCAGAGAACAGGATGACCTGGAAGTACTTCAGATCGGGAATGCTCTGGATCAATTTGCCGAGGATGGCGCAGACCAACGGCCACTTGTCCGGATCCTCGATGTAATAGTCTTTCATTCTCATGCTGCCGGACATATCGACGAGGAAAAGCACCCGCGAGCCGCCCATTTCGATGCCGGCAAAGCGATTGTCGGCGGCGGCCCGCAATCTGTCGATCTGGCTGCTCAACACCGTGGTCTGGTTGGTCAGGCCCTGATTGGCCAGTTTGGTCGAGGCCAACGCCGCCTCCATTTTGGCCAGATCGCTTTTGGTGAGGGTCAGCGCCTGGTCGCTTTTGGCGAGATCCAGCTTGGCGGCGCCCAGGTTTTGTTCCAGGAGTAGTTTGAGCGCGAGCAAGTCTTCATATCGCTTGGTCGATTGCACCAGGTCAAGCTTGCGTTTGTCCAATTCACCTTCCAGCTTCATTGCCTTGGATTCGATCTTGG
>DASRAT010000189.1:0-5747 GCA_035638015.1 Gemmataceae bacterium
TGCGCGATGGACAATAGACAACGGCGCAAGTGACCCGGCCGACGAAATGTAGAAACGAGGATGGCAATATCCGGAGTAGCCACCGCTCTTTGCCGATGGGGGGCCATTCGCGGCGCGCCTCAAGAAATGTTTGTCACAGATTTTGCAAGCCACCAAGATCGATCAGCACCTTCACATATCGGAAAGGCGCGAATCTTGGCTGCACAAGAAAGTTTGATTTGACGGCTGATCCAAGCCAACCTTGGAAGAGAGTTTGAAAATCGAGCAAGTTAATGAGAATAGGAAGGTTGCGGTATTAAAAACCCGTTTGGGGAGCCTCAAGGCCATCTTAACGGAACTGCCTAGCGCTGTGGCCATCCCTGCTTCAGTTGCAAGGGGTAGCTCAGGAAGCTGCTCGCTCATGAGGTGTTCTTCAAGTCAAAACGAGCGTTTTCAGCAACTCATCAAGGTTGATTACGGCGATGCTTGTAGCCACGTCGCTCATCGCGTAGGGCAGGATCAGGAATCCCTGATGGATCATACCGCCGCACGAGTAAACGACATTCGGCACGTAGCCGAAGCGCTCCTTCCCGGTGGGAACGAGCAGTGGTTCGCTGGTCTGACCGATCACTCGGCTGGGGTCGGCGTGGTCCAGCAGGGTCGCGCCAATGCAGTATTGCCGCATCGGACCCACGCCGTGCGTCAAGAGCAACCAGCCGGCCTTGGTCTCGAGGGGTGATCCGCAATTGCCGATCTGGATCACCTCCCAGGGAAACTTTGGCTTCTGAAGCACACGGGCGCTGTCCCACACACGCACATCGTCCGACTCCATGTAATAGAGGTTTTCGTTGTCCAGACGGGCCACCATCGCGTACTTGCCGCGGACCTTCCGCGGGAACAGTGCCATCCCCTTGTTCTTGGCACAACTTCCAGTGAGCATGTGAATCGCGATGCTCCGCCCATCACTGCACTGCATGAGCTGGGGAAAAATTCGAAAACCGTCGTAGGCCGTGTAGGTGCCATAGTAGTGGAACGATCCATCGTCTTCGGTGAAGCGGACGAGTCGCATATCCTCGATCCCACGCCGCTCGTTATCGGAAAACGGAAAGATGACGAGCTCCGACATGTCGCCGTCCGCCGGCAGCGTGAGCCGATAATTTGCCTGGGTCAAGGAGAGCAGGGCATCATTCGATTGTTCCAAATGGCCCGAGACCGACGCCCGGGTCCGAACCCTGTCGATGGCGTCGGAGAGTTGTGTCCGCGTGAAGCGGTCGCCCAGGAGGGCCAGCGTGGCCTGGGCGTGGTCGGTCCAGGCGCCTAGCGCGTGCAACTCGCGGACGAAGTAGACCTTTTCAAACGTGTCCTGAGCGACCGCCTCCAATGGCCGGCTGTAGCGCCCGGGCAGGTCAAGGCTAACCCGGCCATTGCCATCGACGACGCCCCGGCGAAAAACGATCGATGAAATGTGTCCCTCGCCGGTTGCACGAAGGCTCATGAGGAACCGCACCGAGCCGGGCGGCATACCAGCTTGATCAATCGCCGGCACCATCGAGGGGTTGAACAAAGCAGCCGACTCAATGGCGTATTCCATCGTGAAGCAGGCGCCGATGAGCCGCCGCAGGCTGTCGCTAACTTCACCCGCGCCCGAAACGTGCTGCTTGACCAAATCAAAATGGTGGAGAAAGACGTCGTCGATGTCCGGGTGTATCGGGCCAAAGTTGCTCCTGAGGCCGGCAAGCAGTGCCTCGACCTTGGCCTCGGGCAGGGCCGTCATCCTACCGATGATCTCCCTGATCCGGTTCTCCTCCCCCGGCCGAAAGAAACGGGTAATGACCCGGCTTGCATCCGGCAGCAGTTGGATCGGTAGTCGAGTCACAGGTACTGTCATCGGGAACTCCTGGCTAAGCGCCCAGCATTTCCGGCATTTCAAGCCGAAGGCTGCTCGTCGGCATCATTCCACCAAGTATGCCAGAAACAGACCGTGAACGCCTAACTATTTCACCTTCGCCGTTTTCTAGCGCAGCCAATTGAGTAGTGGTACAATGGAGCCACGCGAAGACACATCCTGAAAAGGAGGACCAGCAATGCTTAACCACGAATTATTACAATCTGAAGGGATCCTTGTTTTGCGTCCGCAGGCGCCGCTCGAGGCCGCCGACTTTCAGAAGTTGGCGCTGGAGGTCGATCCTTACATCGAAGCCAACGGCATACTTCGGGGGATCATGCTCGACGCCGAATCGTTCCCCGGTTGGAAGGACTTTGCGTCACTGGTTGCTCATCTGAAATTCGTCAAAGACCATCATCGAAAGGTCCAGAAGATTGCCGTCGTGAGTGACAGCACTTTTCTCACCGCCGCGCCAAAGATCGCGGGCCACTTTGTCCACGCAGAGGTCCGACACTTTCCGCGTGCGGAAAGGAAAGAAGCGCTCGACTGGCTTCGGGGAGAGAAACAGGAATGTGCAGGAGGGCTCTTATGAAGAGTCCCCAGGATGGCTTACCAGGCCGAGAAATGCTTGAATCGTGGGATTGCCCGCTGAGCATTGGGTGGGCAACCGCACGACTCCATTCTCACCTCGTTGGTGATGGTGTCCCGGCGTTCCATAAAACATCAAGCAGGACCAACAATAATAGTTGTTACAGCCGTCACTGACCAAAAAGGATTTCATGGATTGGTTAGAATTTCGCGAGCCATTCAATTCGTGGAGCCATGGCGTATGGACAGTGCTGGCCATGCCGGCCACGGTGGTGCTGTGGCGGTTGAGCCGGGGCGACCGGCCCAAGCAACGGAGTTTCCTGCTTTTTGGCGCCTGCATGGTTTTCTGCTTTGGCAGCAGCGCGCTGTACCACGGGGTACAGCCGGAAGCCGTGGACTGGATCGAAAGGCTCGATTTCATTGGTGTGTATCTTCTCATTGTGGGGACCGTAGTTCCCTTGTGTGTCGTGGTGTTGCGCGGCCGCTGGCGCTGGACCATTTTGCTGTCGGTTTGTTTGTTTGCCGCGGCCGGGATTGGGCTGCGCGTTGCCTCGGTGCCGATGTCCCGCCTTTGGTCCACAGGCATGTACATCTTCTTGGGTTGGATATGCATGACCGCGTACTTTGAACTGGCGCGGCAACTTTCACATCGGGCCGTGTCGCTGGTGTTGTTGGGCGGCATTTTATACACAACGGGAGCCGCCCTGAACTTTTTCAACTGGCCTGAGCTATGGCCCGGGGTATTCTCCTCCCACGAAGTTTGGCACCTGTTTGTGATGGCGGCTAGCCTGTGTTTCTACTGCCTCATGTTGACGGTGCTGGTGCCCTTCAATCGAGACAGCGGCGACGCTCCGCGAGGGTCGCGACGGAACACGATGCCCTGCTCAATCGCTTGTGGGGCGAGTGGAGGAGCCGACGGGGAGCGAATACGCAGCAAAGGAATTCCTCGCCGTTAGGCTCTGGCAAACTCCGCAAGAAATTCCTGACGGACGCTCGCCAACAACTGGCCCGCACAAACTCGAGTATTGAGCAAAACGGGGAAATTACGCTGGGGGTCGGAAGTTGCCACCCTGCCGCCACATGTGCCTAGCCAGTCCGGTTGCTGTCGTAAAAGCGCAGTCCAGCACGAGGGCGGGAACCATCCCCTAAGCGTCCTGGATTTGCCGTTTCCACCGCTTCAGCACAGAGCGGGCCACCTTGGTCTTGTTCAACGGAATCAAGATGCGGAAGTCATGTGCAATGCGCTGTTTGCCACCTGGCCGGTCGACGATGACAGCCAGCACCCCATGCTCGCCATGGACCCAATCCACGGACACGAGCCGGTAGCCGCTCCGGGACCACTGCACGTAATGCCCGGTCGCAAAAAACTCACGCTCGCCGAAGTAGACCTTGCGCGGCGCGACGAGGCGCTGCCGATAAAGCAGCAACGCCGACATGCAGGCGAAGTCCACCAGCAACGCGCCAAGGGCTCCGCCCGCGAAGACGGAGCCCACGAGGTACCACACTGCGTCCGGCTTGCCGTGGATCCACAGCGACACCGCCCAGAGTGTCCCCAATGCCAGGCCCCCGCCGAGCAGCCACGCCAGCAACTTCCAGCAACTGCAATTGGGGCCTACGAGCTCCGATTCGGCAAACGCCCTCCAGGTTTCCTCGTCATAAGTCCAATGGGCCATGTGCCGTTCCTTAAGGGCCTGCACACGGGGATCGATTTCAGGCGTCATGGGCCAGGGGAGACTAATCGCCGCAGCGAGAAGGCCGACCAGCGTCAACACCACACTCGTAATGCAGACTCCCCTGGCCACACCGGGAAAATCAAGAAGCTGACAAACGCCGGCTGCAATCGCTGTCCCAGCCACCAGGATCGTCGTGTAGCGGAAGTGCCAGGTCCATTCGTTGATGGTGGGAATCCCAAGGTTGGTCTGGCATAGCTTGGCAGCATCGCGCGCTGCCGGGACAATCTGGCCAGAGTTGCGGGCAGCCGACCTGGCCCCGGCTACTACAGGCCGTTTTTCGTCCGCCTGGCCGTCGATGGGAAAAGTCCGCGCCATGGAAAGACCCCTTTTGGAAATCGAAGACGCGCCGAAAGATGTTCCGGTGTTCGCCCTCTACCTATACGCCCAGGGGTTGGCGTTGTGACTGCCTATTGCCGAGGCCGCAAAGACACCACCGTGAATTGGCCACTTTGCGCTAACCTGGCGTGATGGATGACGGTACGCGGGGTTTGAGGTCTGGGCAACCAGTCGCACCGACAAGGGCCGAGCGCTGGCCACGTCGATCGCTGCGCACCGAGTCTTGTATCGGGCCGACGATGCGTTCCGTGCGATGTGGGAAGGAAAAACTAGAGGAAAAACCGTCATCCCCCGATAGGCCACCAACTGATTTGAGGAGGTGCAGCCGGTTGTCCACGTTGCAATGTGCGCGTCCGTGCAGCGCGGAGAATTCTCTTCCCATTCTTGAAATCCCAACTCTCGCTTAGTTTAATCAACTGCGACATGCTGCGCAGCCTGGTTATGGCGTGCATGGCTTTGTTAAAGCGCGCTGGCACGCTCGAATCCAAGTTAGCCGACAAAAGGTATGGGCCAACAGATCCAAATTGCTGCCACCGCTGCCGACGAGGAATCGTTTCTCGCGTTCTTGCGCGAGTCAGCGGACACCCAGCTATTTGTTCCGTGTGCGCCGACCGTTGAAGAGCGCTGGTTAGATGGCTTCGCCCCATTTGGCCCATACCATATGCAGTACTGGATTTGGAACAAGGCGTATGCATGGACCCCGAAGTATGGCCGCGTGAATGAGGACGTCAAGGGCCACGGTGGTTGGCCTTTTGTCTCCAACAATCTACAAGGGCCAGTGATCGAGTTCTCTCGAACCGATGTTAAGAGGTTCCCGAAATCCGATCTTGCTATCGGGCATGGGCGCATCTACTGGGCGAAGTACAATCGGCAAAAGGGCTTTCAGAAGTGGTTTGACGCCATCCTGCGGTGGGTCCGCCATACGGGCATAAACCTCTTTCCAAAGTCATCGTATGCTGTTTATTGTCTGCCAGATGCTTGGGGACTTTGGCAAGCGCGTGAGGCCGTCGGCTAACCAACGGGCTGACCGGGGCCACATTACGGTTTCCTGCGACATGTAGTTAGTGCAGCAGCCCAGCCAAGTTAGCTTTTTCGTTCTTCAAGGAAGGGGAAACAACAGTGACCGTCGACCCAAAAAAACTCGAAGCCTTCATGGGCAAAATGATCGGCCACATGACCGGCAGCGCGCTCTGCTCCAGCATCTGGCTGGGCGACGAACTCGGGCT
>DASRAT010000190.1:0-2343 GCA_035638015.1 Gemmataceae bacterium
AGCATGCCCGAAAGCGCGGATTTCACTTCATCCACGGCTTCATAAATGATGTTGTAATAGCGAAGGTCGATGCCATGGGCTGCAACCAATTTTCTGGCCGTCGCATCTGCCCTGGTGTTGAAGCCAATGATTACCGCATTGGAAGCCAAAGCCAGATTGACGTCTGATTCAGTAATCGCGCCGACTCCTGCATGCACGATGTTTACCTTGACCTCTGCGGTGGACAATTTTTCGAGCGACTGGGACAAGGCTTCGTAGGAACCCTGCACGTCCGCCTTGATGATCAAGGACAGTGCTTTAGCCTGGCCAGTCGTCATCTGGTCGTACACGCCTTCAAGCTTCGCCGTTTGCTGCTTGGCCAGCTTGACCTCACGGAACTTCCCTTGACGGAACAGCGCGATTTCCCGCGCCTTGCGTTCATCCCCGAGAGCGATCATTTCTTCGCCTGCCAGAGGAACGTCTGACAGCCCTTGAATCTCAACCGGGATGGACGGCCCGCCTTCCTGTATCTGATGACCGGCCTCATCCAGCATGGCGCGCACGCGTCCAAATACCGCGCCGGCGAGCACGACGTCGCCACGCTTTAGCGTGCCGGATTGAACCAGAATGGTCGCTACCGGGCCGCGCCCTTTATCGAGCTTTGATTCAATCACGACGCCGCGAGCCGGAGCATCTTTCGGCGCCTTCAATTCCATGACTTCCGCTTGCAACAATATGCGCTCAAGGAGTTCGTCGATGCCTTGGCCGGTTTTCGCAGACACGTCCTGAAACATGGCATCGCCGCCCCATTCCTCCGGTACAACTTCGTGCGCGGCCAGTTCCTGCCTGATTTTCTCTGGATTAGCTTCCGGTTTATCGATCTTGTTGACCGCTACGAGCACCGGTACCTTGGCGGCTTTGGCGTGATTGACCGCTTCGAGCGTCTGCGGCATTACGCCGTCATCGGCTGCAACAACCAAAACCACCAAATCGGTAACCTTGGCTCCGCGCGCACGCATCGCTGTAAAAGCCTCGTGACCTGGCGTATCCAGGAATGTGATCATGCCGCGTGGCGTGTTCACGTGGTAGGCGCCAATGTGTTGCGTGATGCCGCCGGCCTCTCCGCTGGCTACGCGAGTGCGTCGAATGTAGTCGAGCAGTGATGTCTTGCCATGGTCGACGTGGCCCATCACCGTTACGACTGGGGCTCGCGGTTCAGCGACGACATCGTGTTTTTCGCCTTCGTCAGCCAGAAATGATTCGGGATCGTCGAGCTTCGCCGGTTTGGCAATGTGCCCCATCTCCTGAACCACAATCATCGCCGTTTCCTGGTCGATCACCTGGTTGATGGTGACCATGCTGCCCAGCTTCATCAATACCTTGATAACTTCCGCGGCTTTCACCGACATCTTCTGCGCAAGGGCCGCCACCGTAATGGTCTCGGGTACCAGCACTTCCCGAACAACGGGATCCGGCGCTGTAAAGGTTTGCTCTGGAACGACGGTTTCGGTCTTGTGCCGACCTCCACGACCCGAGCGGGTATGCCAGCTTTGAGCTCCTCCGGTCACGTCGCCGCGTGTCTTGAGTCCCCTTCTTTTTGCCGATTCATCCTTCCAGGCATCCGGCCTCTTCGCTGGTTTTGGCTTGGCCGCCTTTTCGCTGGGCTTGGCCGCTGGCTTGTGCAGAGTTCCTTCAGTGGTTATTTTTTTAGGCTCTTCCGCAGCCTTGGCGACTGGTGCAGCGGCGGCTGGTTCTGCCTGTACGACCGGTGGTTCGGCTTCTTTGGTGGATTTGCGCTTGCGCTGTTGCTTCTGCGCCGCTTCTGCGGTTTGCCGGGCAATTAATTCTGCCTGCTTGCGCGCCTCTTCCTCCCTGAGTGCCGTTTGTTCGGCATTGACATTGGGTGGCGTAGCCGGTGCAGCGGGCGCAGGAGCAGGCGGAAGGTCCACATCGTGAACAACGTTTTCTGCGTTTTCCGAGGCGGCATCTCGTTTTACGAGAACGCGTTTCTTTTTTACTTCGACCTGGATCGTGCGTGCTTTTCCGGTGCTGTCTGATTTCTTGATCTCGCTGGTTTGGCGGCGGGTCAGGGTAATCTTGTTTTTCGTATCCTTCGCACCGTGGACACGCCGCAGATAGTCCAGGAGCTGCGTCTTATCATGTTCCGTGAGAACCGTATCGTCCGCCAGCGACTTGCCGATGCCAGCGGCCTGCAACTGCTCTAGGAGCATCGCGGATGCCAATCCCAATTCCTTTGCAAACTGAGCAACGTTCATTTGCGCCATAAGTTGTTACCCCTGACTTGCAGCAAACCACGGTGCGCGCGCCGTCATAATCAATTGTTTGGCGCGCTCCGAGTCAATG
>DASRAT010000191.1:0-11452 GCA_035638015.1 Gemmataceae bacterium
TCCGCTGCAGCGTCAGCGTTCGTTCGCTCAACAAGTGGCCGCGGCCGTGGGCTTCGATTTCAGCCGGGGCAGGCTCGACTCCACCACGCATCCGTTTTTCGCGGCGATTGGCCCCGGCGATTGCCGCATCACCACGCGCTACAGTCTCAACCGCTTCGGCGAAGCGTTTTTCGCGACGCTCCACGAAGTCGGCCACGGCCTCTACGAGCAAGGTCTGCCGGCGGAGCATTACGGCACGCCGCTGGGCGAAGCGGCCTCGCTGGGTCTGCACGAATCGCAAGCCCGGCTGTGGGAAAACGCGGTTGGACGCAGCCGTGGGTTTTGGCAGCATTTCTATCCGGCAGCGCAGCAAGCCTTTCCCGGAGCGCTTCGCAACGTGGGCCTGGAGGACTTTCACCTGGCGTTGCATCATGTCGCGCCGACATGCAACCGCGTCCGCGCCGACGAGGTGACTTACAACTTTCACATCGCAATCCGCTTTGAGCTGGAGCGAGCTCTGATCACCGGCGACCTGCCACCCGCCGATTTGCCGGCCGCCTGGAACGAACGCTATCAACGCGACCTCGGCATCGTGCCGCCCGACGACGCCGAGGGCTGTTTGCAAGACGGCCACTGGGCCGCGGGCCTGTTCGGTTATTTCCCGACTTACACCATCGGCAATCTCATGGCTGCTCAGCTCATGACCCAGGCCCACGAAGACCTCGGCGATCTGGAGGAGCCGTTCTCCAGGGGCGACTTCGGCGGACTATTGGAATGGCTGCGCAGGCACGTGCATGAGCAGGGCGCCAGGTTGCCGGCTGGCGAGTTGATCAAACGCGTCACGGGGGCTGGGCCGCAATGTCGGTCCCTGGTCCATGCGTTGCGGCAGCGTTATGCACAAATCAAAAGGTGATTCCAGGGCGCACAAAAAAACCGCCGAAGCTCTCGCCTCGGCGGCTGGTTGACAAGGAGCGCATTTAGCGCCAGCGCACACCCAGGCCAAATCGCGGCCCACCCAGCCACACGCCGCCGCCATTCCACTAGGGGCTGTAGGTGTTGTAGTAGTACGGCGTGCTGTAGTAGTAGGTGGGATAGGTGTACGAGTAGGCCGGTTGATAGTAATAGGTCGTGGGATAGTACGTGGTTGTTGGATAGTACGTGTAACCTGGTTGGTAGTACGTGTACGTAGGTTGGTAGTACGTATACCCCGGTTGCACCGTCACATACTGCGGATTGGCAGGATGCGTCGCCGCTTCCACCTGAGGAGCAGCGGCAGTCAGCGCCAAAGCAAGGGCGGCTACAGTTGCATAAATGAATTTACGCATGGCGAACGTCCCTCCTCTTTTCAAGGTTTGTCAGATCACTGGGTTGATAAGGAATAAGGTGCAATCGACGTGCCAAACGGCGGTTTTTTCGAAAGAGTTGTTGTGGTTTTGCGCAAGCGGCAAGGGCGTGAAGGCTTGGATCTTTGCTGTCGCTTCACGGCTTTTCAGGGAGCGTGCTACCGGACAAAATCACGGCACCAGCGACAAGCCCTTGCCTTTGGCTTTTTCCTTTTGGCCGAGGGCGGCGCGGAGGTCTCTGAGAAAAAAAGAAAGAAAAGCGGATAGCGGAAGGCTGGCCCTTTTATTTCTCCCTTTGTCCATTCGTCAATGATCACTCGGGAAGCGTAACTACTTCTCCGCCATCAATCGTTCCCAACTTGTTAATCAAATCTCCGACTGAATAAGACAAAAAGCGCACAGATCCATCAGCGAAAAGAAAGTTTGCCCCACCGGAATGGAGGCTCCAAAGGTGGAAACGATCACAGGGATTATCAGCACGCCCCGGCCCGAATTCGGTTCTAACCCCCGTTTGGCATTGCAAATCAACAGCAATCATCGAATGCCCTAAACCCAGGTGAATGCGTGTATTGGGCCCAGGCATGACTTGCGATCCCCAACCGTGCCCGTCCGGGTACCACCAACCGGCCTGAAGAGAATCCGGTGGGGGCCGTTCGCCTACCATGATGGTATTGCTAAGGCCATCGGTGATTTCGCCAAAGCGGCTTCCTGGCTTTTTGCCTAATGGCCCAAAGGAACCATTCTTTGCTTGTTGCGGAATTGCGGAGGCAATGCCGACATAGGAGGCGTACGCTGCCATTTGGCCGTTTTGCGCATCAATCAACGGCGAGGACAATCGCCCGTCGGCTGTGCAAACGTATTCGCCAACAACAGTTGCAAAACCAGTATGTGGGGGATTGCGAGTCAGGTCAAATTCCACAGCGCAAGCGTCCACACTCGTTTGATATAAACCCTCCTGGCCTAGCTGCGGCAGGATGAGAGCCATCCAACTTAAATGAAGATTTGGATCGCCGCCGGAAAGATCGTGGGTAGGCCTCGGCGGTAAACGCCCGTTTGCGGCATGATAGTTCTGCAGGGCAATGCCTATTTGTTTGAGGTTGTTCGCGCAACCAGTCCGCTCTGCAGCACCGCGAGCTGACCGGAGTGCGGATAATGCCAACCCAAGCAATACTCCGATAACACCAATGACAATGAGGATCTCGATGAGACTGAAACCAAGCCTTCGGATTCGGCACATGACGCGGCCCCCTTACTGCCGAAGCAGGACAGGTAGCTCAACAATTTCTTCGTGGTCCCCGAGAAACCAAAGATGCGGAGGATTCATGGACGACTCCTGGTCGTTTTAGCCATGTTGCGAAACCTTGGTAGGCGTAAAACGGCGCCAGCGCCGCCACCACCAACGCCCCGTGTAAGCCACGACTCCCACAAGCAGGATGGCAGCTGACCAAGGCAAGATCCAGCTGCCGCCAGGTTGGGGCTCTACAGTTGTTGCCAGTTTCGGCGTCGCCTTTTCATTTCCAGCATTGTGTGGCGGATGGCGAAGCAGCGCGTTTTCCTTGGACAGGGCATTGCCCATAGAGTCTATTTTATAAGAGACACCTTTGATAGTATCCGTCAATGTTATACCGTCTGGCCAACTAAAATCAAAAATGTCCCCAGGCAGTGCCTCATTTAGCCGAATATCCGCAATGTCGGCGGTCCAAGTTGTTAACAGATTGCCGTTGCTGGTGTACCGGCGAGTCGATCGTTCGGGGAAAAAAACTCCCGGCAAGCATTCCTTGAACTGAATGACCTCGTGTTCCGCTCTTAAAGTCTCGTTCTTCGAATTAGTGGCAGTCGCAATGGTTCTTCGGATCAGGTAGTTAACGGAAGGATCAAAATGGATCTCGATATCCCATGGCTCCTGCGCCTGCTTGGATTTCTCAAACAAAAGTAGAACGACGATAACTTCTTTGCCGTCGACTGTTTTTTTCTCAACGCTTTTTACCTTAGTCGCGTCCCCAACAAGATTTTCGGCGACCCGACGTTGAATCAAGGGTTCTCGTGGAGGGGCCAACAATCCGCATACAAAGGCATCAACTCGTGTCGACATCACGAAACGCTCTGGCATTGCCGAAAGCATCGCCGTGACCATTGGCTTGTTCGGTCGGGGTTGTTCCGACAATGATTTGCAGATGCCATCTCGCCAAACATACTCGGTCTTCCTGCCGTCTGGCCTGGACGCCTTGACACGGATGGCATCGGACGAATACCAATATTCACCCGCTTCCGAAATCGTCACCCGGCTTTCACCGCCCTCAACTGTGCTTTTGAAGACAAATGTCACTTTGCAAGATGCAGTATGGATGCTTTCGCGCGCCGCTTTGTGTGCCTCCAAAACAAATTCCAAGAGGTCGGGGTTTGGGGCGCCCGCCACGGCGGGCGTCGGCACCGCGCTCAACAGCAACAAACCCGTAATCGCGATTAGTCCGCAAGCAAGGCGCAACATGCTAATTACCAAGGTTAAAACGGCGCGCCACCATTCACGTTTGTGGCTATCGGCGGGGTGGCACATGGAATTTTAGGTGGGACGCCCTGAAAGCACGTGCAACCTGGCTAGCAGCTCGTAATCAAACGGCGTGCTGCAGCGCCCGGCGTAATAACCAATTGGGAAAAGCGCCAAACGCGCATCACCATTGAGCCTCGAATCCCTCCACGCTCACCCGCCATGTTCCGGCGTGAGTGAGCGTGTCTTCCTGGCGCCCGCGGTTGCGCTGCCTTTGGTCCACGAGTCGCATTGAGCGAATACTAACAGGCGGCGGCGCTTACAGCAACTGTTTTGAGTTGAATGTCGGATTGGGTGTCGAATGGCAGTGCTGCCTATAATGAGCTTTTGGTCGCGGCTGGGTGGCACATGCAATTTTGGTTGGCACGCCCTGACAGCACGCGCAACGTGCGCTAACAGCTCGTAATCGAAGGGCGTGCCGAAACGCCCGGCGCAATAACCACACGGGAAAAGCGCCTGACGCGCATCACCATTACTGAGGACTGCGCAGCCAATGCAACACGTAACCCGTCACCCCCAACCCCTCACCCCGCGGCGGGGAGAGGGGAGTATCTTTAGCCGCGCAGTTGATCAGTAAGCCCCGATTCGCGCTGTGCTCACCCACCTCGTCTTGGCGGCCGCCGTCGCGCCGCCTGCGGTCCACCATTCGCATGGAACGGATGCTAACAGGCGGCATCGCTTTCGGCAACTATGCGTCCTGAAAATGGGTTTTCGCCGCGGGTGGTGAAGGCCGCATTATACGCGCGGTCTGCACCAGGAAGGCCGTCATTTTTCAGAGCGGGACCAGGAATATTCGTTTTACAGTCGAAAAGAGGTTGGCGCGAGGCTCGTGAAACATTGGCGGTCTTGGCGGTCTTGGCGGTCTTCGAGTAAACGCGGGGGTGCCACGTAAAACGATGATCCCCTTGATCCCCTTGATACTCTTGATCGCCTTTGGGCTGAAACACAGGAAAAGCGGCCGGTAAAAGCAGGAACCCCGGCGAGATAGACGCCGGGGTTCCTTACGAAGCATCGCGGCTGCGTCCGACGGCAGCCCGTCGGCCGCGTTAGAGCAGCCGCACCTGGTTACCTATATGCACGGGACCACCTCCTTCCGCTAAAGCCTCCCCGGCCGGCAATCGGGCAACCAGCTCGATCGCGGGCGGGCTTCAGCCCATCAAGCCACGGTAGCTTGATCCAACGCTTGCATTCTATGCGAAATGTCGGCATTTGGTCAAGCGGGCGAAGGACGATTGACGGTGTGCGACGCGGAGCGTCGGGGCAGTGCGTTCCCACGCGGAGCGTGGGAACGAGATGGTACTGTTTTAGGCGTTACGGATCGAGCGGGAGCCAATCGACAATGTCGAAACGGGCATGTGGCGAAGCAGCCGGCGCGGTGGCGACGGCTTCGTAGGCTGCGCGGAATTGCTTCATGGCCTTGTGAAGATCCTGGACGCTCAGGCAGCCTTGTTCGCGGCAAAACATGAGATCCGACTGGCCCGGCACGCGGACCACTTTCAAATCGGGCATCACTTTTTGCACCGCGTCGCCCATGTGGCGGCCGATTTCGGTGGCCGGGGCCAACAGAAATGCCTGGCGGTTTTTGTCGGGGCCATCCGCCAGCAGCGGGGCCGCCCGGTCGAGATAGCCGCGAATCTGCTCGCAGAAAAAGCTGCTGGGTTCTTTGTCCAGCTTGTTCAATCCCAACCCCGATTGATTGGGATCGAGGTCCGGCGGCAGCAGGCCGAATTCGGTTCCGAGAATCTGGGCCACGTCCATGATGGGTAGGTGGCGGTCCAGGATGCCAATGGCGTCGTCGAGCAACGGTTCGGTGAGATGACGCGTCATGTCGCCGCTGGTCATGAGCGCCGCGTGCAGTCCGCCGCGCGGCAACAGCACGTGCTCGTGCAAATCGCTGTCGAGTTGATGCCATTCGTCGGGCTTGAGGCCCTGGAGCAAACGCAGGGCGGCACGCTCCAGGTCTTGCTCGTTGTTGGGCAACACGACGCGGGCGGTCGCGGATTGACGCAGGCCTTCATAGAAGGCCTCGGTGGTGGGAAGCGGCGACTTGTTCATGGTGGTGTCGCCGCTGGCCCTGTCGTCGTCGTCTTGATCGGACACCAAGCCCTCGAGGCTGTGTTGCAAATGGCGGAGCCGCTGACGGCAAAACTGCAAATCACGGAGCTGATCTTGAATGCGGCCGTTGAGAGCGCTGAAAAAGTGCCGGCAGGCGACGATGGTTTCTTCGATCAGACGATGGCGGGCGAACAGCGTCAGGCTGTCCACGAAGGCCCGAAGTTGACGGCGATTGGAGCGGCCGCCGAACAGGCGGAAACCGCCGCCCGTGACGCATTCCTCCATGCGCAGCTCGACTTCACGCCATAACTGCAGCGTCTTGGCGACCTCAACCTCCAGGCGGTGTTTTTGGGCCTGGGCCTGCACCCGGCAGAATTCAAGGACGCGGTCCAGCGCCGCCTCGGCGGCCGCCAGGCGGGCGCCGGGGTGCTCCATCAACGTGAACAGTGTCTTGCAAAGCTCGTTGCACCACTCTTCGGCGACCCTTTGCGCCGACCCGGCCAGGGCGCGAGTGAGCTTGGTTTTGCGCCAATCGAGATTGTCCTGGGCGGCCTCGCAGCCGGCGCCGACCCATTCCGTGATGCGGCCGATCGCCTGTCGCGCCCAGTTGCCCGGATCTTCGACGGCGAGAGATTGTTGCGATTGCTCCTCGATGGTCGCCATCAGTCGAGCCAGCGCTTCACCTGGCGTGGCCTCCAATTCAGTGAGACTTGGGACCGTGGCGGCTTTCTCGATGCGTACTTGCAGCGTTTCAGGTTTGAGATCGGGATTGGCCAATGCTACATCGCACGCCTGACGAACCTTGGAGTGGATGTCGGGGGTCAGATCGCGCTGGCCGTCGGCCAGCCAACCGTCGATCAGCCTGTGGCAGGCCTTGCGGGCGGCCATGCGCAGCAACAAACCGCGCGGGAACCACACGGCGTAGGTGCCGAAACTGCGGAAAGGCGTGGACAGGGCGCCGGCCACCGCGGAGCCGCTAGCGTCGAGAGTGTGGCGCACGTGTTCCAGACGCAGGCCCAACGGCGTGGTCAACTCATGGAACAAGTAGCTGCCGAGGTGGGAAATGGTGTCTTCCAGGGCGTCCGGGCTGCGATGAGCCATCGGCAACAAATAGACGGAGTTGAAGGGACTGCCTTGGTCGACGACGCGTTGACCATCGGCGCCATATTGGGCGGCGAAAGGAATCGACGGATCGCTATAGTGGTTCAACTCGGTCAAGGTGGCGTAAACGTTGGCCTGCTCGGTCCGCGGCGTGGCGGGATCGGTGGGCGAACTGCCAATGAGCAAGGCATGCACTTCGCCTTCGGAATGGCGCATTTGGCCGAGCAGCCGCCGCAAGGCGTAGCCAAGGTCGGTCAACATGCCGCTGCAACCGCCGCCGGCGGCGGCGATCACATAAACGCGCGGCGTGTTGTCGCGCAAGGCCAGGCCGGTTTGGCTTACGGATGCATAGAGCACGTCCGGATTGGTGACGTGAGCAATTTCGCGTTTGAGCCGGCCCAGCAAGCGTTGCTGATTGTCGACAAAGGCCAGGCGGCCCAAGGCCCGTGAGCCTTGAGTCTGCAGCGAGCGTGGCATGGCGTAGAGCTTTTCGCGCGGCAACCATTCCGTCAGGGTTTCCAGTGCTCGCCGCCGATAATTGCCAACGGGTTGCAGCGGCAGTTGATAAACCTCGTTGCGGGTCAGGGCCACCTCGGGCGCGCCGCGAACCGCTAGGTTGGCCGCCTCGGGGTCCACGTCGATGCACAGGAATTTGAGGATTGGCAGCTTGCTGAGGTCGCCGAAGCGATCCAGGAAGCGGCAGCGCAGTTCCAAGAGTGCTTTGCGTCCCGAGCCACCCAGACCGATGATCACGGTGGGCCGTAAGGCACCGGTGCTGGGCTGAGCGACGGTGACGCCCAGCTGGGAAACCTCGTAATTGTCCGAGCCCCTGGGGGGCGGCGGTGCGCCCAGATCGACTTCCTCGGAGCTGTCGCGGGCGTCCACCACGGCGGGGACGTCGGCTTCCAGCAGGATGTCCTCCATGGTCTCGGCCATGGTCTTGGGCCGGGTGCCGTTGCGAGCGGGTTCGGCGGCGCCGGGCGTGGCCACACGTGCGTGGGGCCGGGCCCCGTAAAGCGCCCGCAGCATTGCCATGCAGTTGGGAAAGCGCTTGGCGGGATCTTTGGCCAGGGCGCGAGCGATGATGGGCCGTTCGGCTTCGGGCAAGGCCCGCAGGTCGGGCTCTTCACTCAAGTGCTGCTGCATCAGGGCGCGCACGTTTTTGCCGTTGAAGGGCCGCTGACCTGTCAAAAGCTCCTGGTAAACAATGGCCAGGCTGTATTGGTCGCTGCGTTCGCTGATCTTGCCCTTGAAGGTTTCTGGAGCCGCGTATAGCGGTGTGACGCCGCCAAGCAGACCGGAGGCGGATTGCCGTTCCAGATGCTTGACCAGCCCAAAATCGGCCACCTTGACGCGATCGCAGATCAAGAACAGGTTGCGCGGCTTGACGTCGAGATGCTGCAGCTTGTGCTTCTCGTTCATGTAGTCGAGCGCTTCGGCGGCATCGCGGAGATAGCGGAGCAGGTTGTCGCGTGGAATGCCGATCAGGCCGGTGGTTTGCTCCTGGACGAACAAGTCGTGAAGGCTGCGGTCGGCCAGTTCCATGACGATGACCAGCTCGCCGTCAACTTCTTTGATCTGTTCAAGTGTGCAAATAAAAGGATGGCGGACTTCCTTGACGCGCTGGAGGGCGTGCAACTCTTGTTCAGCCCGCACGCCGTCCACATCGAGAGAATGGAGATTGCCGTAGACGAATTTGATGGCTTTGAAGAGGCCGCCGGGGGCTTCGCATTTCCAGACTTCGCCAAAACCGCCGCTGCCCAGCGGCTCGATCAGGCGATAGCCGGGTATCGGTTCAGCGTTAGGCTCCCGCAACCAACTCATGGGTCGGTCCTGTGTCGGCGTCAAAATACGTAAAGTGAGGCGCGGAACTCTGGGCGAGGGTTCCAGCACAAGCGTAGGTCGCAAGTGGGGGGTTGTCCAATTTACCGCCGGCAGACCGAGGGACAACGTCGGCAAACACGCGCGGCAGTCGTGCGCCGCATGATCGTCAAGGTCGCCATGAATTGCGCCGTCCGCGCCACCGCGTAGGCTTGCGCAGGGCGCACAGGTATAAGTCCGCAAGAACTTTATGGAAAATCTGGGTCACAAAAGGATTGATAACAACGACCGCCGGCCCTACCGTTTTAATGGTTAGCGAAGGACGATCCGGCAGGGACCGGAAATCCAACTTTGGACTTCTTTTTCCCCGCGGCGCCCTGACGTTCTGTCGCGACGGATAGCTGGGTTTGGTTTTCACAGATCGCAAGCCTGGCAAAGCTGTCGCTGTTCGCATTCCCCGAGGAGAGGCAAAAATGTTGATGCGAAAACTGTTATTGGGCTGCGTGGTGGTCATCGCGGCTTCGGTGGCAGGCTGCAAGTGCTGCGGATCGAATAGCTGCAGCAATTGCCCGCCGCCGGTCAAGGCTTTCGCGCCGGCCCCGTGCAACAACTGTGGCCCAACGGGCGCTCCTGGCGTCGTGGTTCCCCCGCCTCCGGGCGTTGTGGCGCCAGGACCGGGCGGCGGTCCCTATGGGCCCGGGCCTTATGGCGGCACCGGCTACGAGCGCAAGCTCTAAAATATGCAGCTTGCGGCTTGGCGCCTCAGCGCTGAGCCGCAAGCGCTAATGTTCGGCCACTTTTGCGTAACTGGCTCCGTAAATCGGTTTGCCGGCCTGGCGATATTTGCGCTCAAAATTGGTCAGGTGATTCTCTGCCCGCTCCACGGCCGGCAACCGGCACAGCAGCGGCTGCTCGGCAATCAACCCAGTGATGATGCCGTAGTAATCCTCCACGTCCGTCAGCACTTCAAGTCTGCCGCCATCCCGCAACACTTGCGCACATGCCCCCGCGAATTCCCTGGTGAACAATCGTCGTTTGTGATGCCGTGTTTTCCACCACGGGTCGGGGAAATAGACGTGAACCGCTTGCACGGACCTGGCGGGCACGCGATCGCGTAGCAACGCCCGCGCATCGGTGCTAGCCAGGCGCACATTGCGGAGATTGCGCTTGGCCACACGATTGGCGGTGAAAAGTTGATATTTGCGTTCAATCTCGATGCCGAAGAAATTGACCTCGGGCCGTTGTTGACTGGCGGTCAACAGGAACAGCCCCTTGCCAAAACCGACCTCGATCTCGACTGGGTGGTCATTGCCAAAAACGCCCGGCCATTCGATGGGCAACGATTCTGGAATCTCGAATAGAAAGGGCTGCAATTGCTCCAGCGGCAGACGGACGGGACCGCGCATGATCATTGCTCCGGTCGCTTACGCTCCCGGCTCGCCGTTCGTTAATGCTTCCGGCTCGCCTTTGTCACGAACCAGCGGCACGCCCAGCACGTCGGCGTGGAAAACCATCGTCGAGCCGACGAAACCCTGAACATTGAAAACGGCTTGTCGTCGGTTTATCTTGACCGCTTTGCCGACCAACACCAGGCGGTCGCCCACGCGCACCGGCGCGCGGAAGCGAACATTTTCCAGGCCGCCGAAACCGATGAAATCGCCTTTCATCAGGCCGGTGGTGCAGATGTAGTAGCTGCAAAGCTGGGCCGCCGCCTCGCACATGAGCACGCCGGGTAAAAGGGGATAGCCGGGCATGTGCCCGCGCACCCAGAACTCATCCGCGGCCACGTCCTTGTAACCGGCGACGATGTGCTGGCTCGGATCGACGTAAACAATGGCGGTCAGCTGATCCATCTCGAAACGCTGCGGATTGACAGCATGAATCGCGTCGCGGCTGCCCACGACCTTGTTGAGATCGAGGGAAGCGGGATCAAGGTGTAATACGGGTGGCATGGGTTGTCCCTCTCCAGCGGGGGACAGAGTTAATTTTCACGAACCAGGCACGACTTCCAAAATCTGGTCCAACGCGGTTACCAATACGTCCGGCCGGCTGGCAGGATCCTTCATCTGCTCGGCCGTGGCCGCCAGCGACGCCTTGTCACCGGCAAAGAGCGCCGTTCTCATGCCCAGCTTTTTGGCGGGCACCATGTCCAGGGCAATGCGCGAGCCAACGTGCAACACTTCATGCGGCTCAATGCCTTTGGCTTCGAGCGCCGTCAGCACGGTTTTGAACAATCGCTCCGAAGGCTTTTTGGCGCCTACCTCGAAGGATAAGGCCCGGAGGTCCTTGTCGATCAAAGCATCCACCTTGGCCGCCGGGTCCTGAGTGGTCAAGCCGCGTTGAAGCTGCACCAGCGTAAAGCACTGGGCTTCGCCGATCACGCCCTGGGCTATGCCGCGCTCGGCCAATCCTTGTAACGTTGCCGCCGCCCCATCGTAACATGCCGTGCCTTGCAAGCTAGCGTGAAAGTAAAAAGTGATCTTACGGCTATATTCGTTAAGGGAGCCGTAAAAGCCGGCGTCGAACTTGTAATCCTTGACCAAGAGCTTTTTGACGATGTTCTCCCAAATCCGTTCGGCCCGTATTTCGGGATATTTTTCGCCTGGGG
>DASRAT010000192.1:0-2386 GCA_035638015.1 Gemmataceae bacterium
ATCTCGATCTGGCCGACCAGGCCATCTGCATTGGGCCAGCGCCTTCCGCCGAGAGTTACCTCAAGATACCCAGAATTATCAGCGCCGCAGAGATCGCCAATGTTCAGGCGATCCATCCGGGTTACGGTTTCCTCTCAGAAAACCCGCATTTTGCAGAGGTTTGTCGGGCTTGTAACATCGAATTCATCGGCCCAACCCAAGAGGCCATGCGATTGCTCGGCAACAAGAACGAGGCGCGCAAGCTCGCCAAGCAAGCCAATGTTCCCGTGGTGCCCGGCAGCGAAGGATTGATCGACAGCGACGCCGAAGCGCTTAAACTTGCGCATGACATGGGTTATCCTGTCCTTATTAAGGCAGCCGCCGGCGGCGGCGGCCGTGGCATGCGCGTCGCCCGCAACGACATCAGCTTGCAAGCCGGCCTCAAGGCCGCCAAGCAAGAAGCGGAAAACGCATTCAAGGACGGCAGTGTCTACATCGAAAAATACATCGAACAGCCGCGGCACATCGAGGTGCAAATCCTCGCTGACCGTTATGGCAACGTCGTTCACCTCTACGAACGCGATTGCAGCCTTCAGCGCCGCCACCAAAAGCTGGTCGAAGAATCGCCCGCTCCCAACTTACCGCCGGAGGTTCGCAAGCAAATTTGTGACGCTGCGGTCCGCATGGTCAAGGCCGCCAATTACCAAAACGCCGGCACCTGCGAGTTTCTGCTAGATAAAACCAACAAGTTTTACTTCATAGAAGTCAACGCCCGCATTCAGGTCGAGCATCCGGTGACCGAATTGGTGACGGGCGTTGATTTGGTCCGCGAGCAAATCCGCATTGCCGCCGGTGAAAAGCTGGCTTTCCGTCAGGAAGACATTGTCCACCGCGGCGCCGCCATGGAATGTCGCATCAATGCCGAAGATCCATCAGCCGATTTCCGTCCCTGTCCCGGAACGGTGACGCGCTGGCAACTGCCCGGCGGGCCTGGCGTTCGCATCGACTCGCACGTCACCACCGGCTACCGCGTGCCACCCAATTACGATTCGCTGATGGCGAAGTTGTTGGTTTATCAGCACACTCGCGCCGAAGCCTTGGCCTGCATGCGACGAGCCCTGGACGAGTTCATCGTCGAAGGCGTCAAGACGACGATTCCGATCCACCGCGAGATTTTCAATCATTCTGCCTTCATCGAAGGCCGTGTGGACACCACGTTCATTGAGCGCAACTGGCAAAAATCCTGAGCCGCTTGCGGCTTGGCACGGGGACAGCGCCGTGACCGCACCTCGAACCCCCATTTCGCGCTCCGGCCCTGAGCTTCTTTTCGACGATCCATGCGTCGCCTTCGCCATGCGACGTGAAAGCCGTCCCTTTTGCCGGGAATTCCGCCCCCACCAGCGATTTCCCGGCGCACCCTGTTGGGCCCGATTCTGCGGCCCCGCCTGGTTACCCGTATTGGCCATCGAAACCGGCGTCGGTCAACTGCAAGCCGAGCGTGCAATGTCCTGGTTGCTGAGCCGACCAAAACTCGGCAATGTTGCCTATCGTCCCAAAGTCGTGGTTGCCGCGGGTTTTTGCGGCGCCCTGCGTGGCGATGTGAAATCCGGTGACCTGATCCTGGCCACCGAGGTTATTGACGGCGCCACCAACACCACCTGGCCAACATCGTGGCCCGGCGATTTACCACCCGGCAAATGGGATCCACCCCTGCACCGCGGCCGCGTGGTAACCGCAGCCAAGTTGGCGGGCTCACTTGACGAAAAACAAAGCCTTTTCAAGGAATTTGACGCCGTAGCCGTGGACATGGAATCGGCAACACTTGCTCAGCTGTGTCATCAAGCAGGCGTGCCGTTCGGCTGTTTGCGTGTTGTGCTGGACGACGCCCACACTCCGATCTCACCGAAACTCGCCCGGCTCATGTCCGGCGGCCGAGCCTCGCCCTGGCGATTGGCCCTGGCATTGTTATCTTCCCCAACTCTGTTGGGAGAATTGTGGCGTTTGGCCGGGCAATCACGCATGGCGGCTGAGCCGCTCGGCAAAGGCTTGGGCGAACTGCTGACCTTGACATTGCCGTGGATGCAAAGCTGAGCCTGGGCATAACGAAGAAGCCAAAAAAGTCACGCCAAAATGAACTTGTTGCAACCTTGCCTGCTCCTTATATTGTGAGGAATGGAGAAGGGAAGGCCCTTACTCCGCTGGGGACGTAGCTCAATTGGTTAGAGTACCGGACTGTCGATCCGGATGTTGCGGGTTCGAGTCCCGTCGTCCTCGCTAAACACAACACATTTGCTGAACACAACTTAAGCAGTTGGCGTTTGGTTCTGAAAACACAATCCTGTCGATCCCGCCAGGCCAGCGTCGTGGCATCAATTCGGTATGCAAGCCTGGCAACATAGCCATACAA
>DASRAT010000193.1:0-4799 GCA_035638015.1 Gemmataceae bacterium
AACCACGGCCCACTCCGCGCTACCGGCCAGGGCCTGGTTGGCGAGTTGGGCCGTAAAGCGTGCCTTCGCTAATCGGGGGGGTGTCGAGGTCAACTCCGCCGCCAGGGCCGCTTTTTGGATTTTGGCTTCCAGTTCTGTTCGCGGCATGATAAGCAGCAGTCCCTTTTGGGCGCGCTCAAGCTCTGCGGCAACCCGTTCCGGGCCGATTTGAATCCGCCGTATCGGGAACGGATCAGGCCGCTGAGCTTCCCCTTGACCCAAGGCGAGTGCCACGGCACAAGGGAGCAAGCCACAGATCAGCAACCACCATGGGGCGCGCATCCGAACTCCTGGAGAGTTGTTTTCAGTCAAGTGACATTGTTTGCTACGTTGCCGGCGGCGCCAGCTTGCTATTTAACAGCCCTGGCGGCGCGTCGATGGTGGACGCTTCGCGGCCACGTTGAACACCGTTGGCTTTTGGTAACAACGCTGCCGTCTTTACTCGTGTGAAGCCCGGCAAGAACAACAGCTGGCGTTTGTAACGCTCGTGCATCAGCCATTGGAGCAGCAAGAGTACACCAAGCACGAGCAGTCCTGGCGCCGCACCATAGATCACAGCAGGCAATATCGTGGGCCAAAGCCAACCCGTCGTGGCCACACCGGCGAGGGCAATCGCCACCAACGCTAACCACCCCGTTGGTGGCGGCGGAAACACATAAATCAAGAATCCCACTAACAACACGGTTCCTGAGCAAATGAGAAACCACATGGCCTTGGGAACGCGGAATACACGCAACGGCTCGAGCGAAGCCCGGCCGCTTACCAGGCTGGCTTCTGGACCCAAATCGGTTAGTTCTTGTCCAGTCAGCCATAGTTCCAGGTCGTTAGTTGTTAGCCCCGGCGCTAGCGCCGGCAGCCAACCGCGCCATTGCCATTCCTGGTCCGTGGTCGCGTCGCCGCGAGCCGCCACCGCCAACTGCGACGACGCCAGAGTCACTTGCCAGCGCACTTTGCCCAAAAACACGTCACCATCCAGCACGGGAGGATGCAACGTGGTGTGCCACAGGCCTTCTCGCGTCGGCTGGCCGCGCGGCAGTTGGTAAGTCACTTCCAAAACTACCGGCCGGCCGTAAAGGTTGGGATCAATGATGAGCTTGGCGACCAAACCCGTGTTGTCGCGCGGTTGCCAGCTCACCGCTTTGCCGTCCAGCACGAACTTTGGATCCAAATTCGCCAGCGGCAGTGGCATGCGAACATCCAGCGTTGTGGCGTGCAATTTTGTCAGCAGAAATCTGGCCCGGTATTGCTCCGTGGCTTCTTCATCGACCAGGACTTGCACCAGGACACGGTCGATCACCGCAGTGGCCAATTGTGCGGGCGCCGCTTCCAAGCGGAGCATCAGGAGCGGATTCTGGGCCTTGCTGAGCAGCACATGAGCGGGCAAGCTGTCCCGGCCTGGCACGACTTCAGTGCCCACATCCGTCCATGTCAAGTCCGGCGCGGCTGCTGGCGCCAATGCCGGCTGCATGCCCGGGTGGCCCCACAGACGCACCTTCGTATCCACGCGCGTCGCCTGCTCCAGCCACAGGAGCACAGCCGGGAAAGGCGTCCCCGCTTTGTTTTTCTCTCCTGTCGGCAATGCGAAATCGTATTCCAGCACCACGGAATTCTTGCCCGCGACATCGGCCGTTTCCACCCATGCCAAACCCTTGTCGCGGTCCATCTGTGTCAGCTTGCCTGCTCCCGCAACCCTTAGGTTTTTGGCCTCGGCAGGCACCCGCAGCCTCATAGGCGTCGGTTTGCCGCCCGGATTTCGGGCCCGATCTGCCTGGTCCCATGTCAATTGGGTTTTGGCATGGGCATGCTCCGGCCAAAAGGAAATATCCGTGGTGACCTGGATCGGAAATTCCGCCCGGCGGGGCCGCCACGCCAACTCCCAATAAGCATCCGCCGCGCGGTCCCAGGTTCGCGTCACCGCGTACTTCTCGGGCAGTGGCACCTCGGGGCCGCCGTCCAGGCTCAACAGCTCAAACATTTCGCCAACGGTCATCGAGCCCTTGGCGCCCCGATCAATGACGCCCAACGGCCGAGGCAGTTCCAGACGAACCTTGTGCATGTTGGACGGCAAATAGTAGCGTCCTTCCAACGTCACCGTGAAATCCTTGGTCTGCGGTTGAGTCCACTTTAGCCGCACTTTCCGCTGCGCCTTGGCCACGTCGTCAACGTAGGTGAGTTCGACGTTCGTCGCGGCGTTGCCGGCCACCATCCATTCTCCGTCCACCGCCACTTGATTTCCCAGTCCCCACATGGCCCACATCGCAACGGCGGGAAAGCCCGCCATGCTCGGCTCCATCAGCAGCGGCCAGGCTTCGCGCGGCACCGCCGGCAGTTGCACATCGAGAAAATCCACGGCCGCTTCCGACGATGGCCTGGCGATGATCTTGCATGTCGCCGCGATTTGCCAGCCGTGCTCGCTTGGCCGGAGCTTGAGCGTGTGCTCCACCTGCGTATCCACTTTGCCCTGAATGGTGTGCGGGTCGATTTCCAGCGGCGCCGCGGCCAGTATCTTTTTGGCGTCGGCGGCCGTGGCGTTTTTTGGCGGCACCGGCATATTGCTGTATTTGAAAACCGCTACCACTTCATTGCCAGGTTGGTCCCGCGGCGGCGGTTGCACTTCGACACTGCCGCCGTGTTGATAGGTCAACCGCAAACTCTTGCGCACATCGGGCTGGACCTTAACCTCAATCGTTCCCTTTTGCTCGACGGCGTCCTGCACGGCGAAGGGACCAACCACAATCTTGGGATTCTTGGCCCGCGAAAATGTTTGCGTGACGATCACTTTGATCGGGTCCGCCGTCGGCGCCGGCAGAGTGAGAATGTGCAGATAGGGATTGCCAGGAACGGTTTTGAGAATCATGCCTTCGGGCGAAACTGCCTTGGGTTTGGCTTGCGCCGGGAGCCACAGCCGCCACTCCTTGGCTTTGCCACGCAGGTCCGTCAGCGTCAATTCGGCCGTGGTGGTTACTTGATTGGCATCAAATCGCGTGGTGATCTGCCCCCGCGCTGTCTGCAAAGGTGTCTTGCCGCCGGGCGTCAGCGGCTCCTTCCAGGCCACCTGGAGCTGTGTCACTTTGCCCACGGCGATGTCCCAGCGTTTTTGTTCGGCGGCCGGCGGCGTGGGTTTTTCAATGTTGCTTTTATTCCAGCGCAGCTCTTTGACCGCTTCGGGCAGTTCCAAATTCAGCGTGGTCACTGCCGCACCAGGCAAAATCAGATCAAACGAGCGCTCCGCTCCGGGCGCCGGCGTGCCAGGCGCGACGGCGGTCAATGGCACGCGCATCTCGACGACCATTTGATAGTCGCCCGCCTTGTCCACGTGGACCACGTAGCCATCAGGCCCAACGTCGACTACTGCTTGCTGCCAGGCGCCTTTGCCGCCCTGGGCTCGCATCTTGGCCTCGCTGAGCGGCGCCCCGCGGAAGCCTGCCAGCACGTTGGTTTTTGGTTGATCGGTTTGAAAATACAGGTCGGCCACGATGCGGACGTTGTCGCCTTCAACGACAGCACTGAGCTTGCAAGTGTGAGCAGTTTTGCGATCCGCCTTGGCTGATTTCTCCAAATTGGCGATGCGGTCCATGAGGTCCTGGTGCTGCGCAGGCGTCATGATGACCATGCTTGGAAAATAGCTTTTGAAATCCTTGCCCGGTTCCACCAGGATCACCGTGCTTCCGGCCGGCATTTTGAACTTATCGAGGGGGATTTTCTTGGGGGCAGGATCTTTGGTCTCGCCCGCGGTCTTGGCGGGATCGGGTTGGCCCTTCGAATCTCCGGTCTGGGCATCCAGTTCGGAGACAAGCAAGACGCCGCCCGTCAGTAAAGCGAAGAGCGAAACGCGCAGCAAGGGGTGCATCCGGGTGATCTCCCACAAGAACGGCGGAACCGCCCATGAAGCGGCAGACATGCCGAAGCCGGCCGCGATTGCGGAACGTAGGCTTCAACTCATTATAACCAGTGCGGCTTGCCTTGAAGGCAAAGATTCCGTCACCTGCCTGGCTTGCCGTGCTGAACGCAACGAATGTACCACTTAATCTGTTAAGGAATGGTGAGATTTCACGGCGCCAGCGGCTGACGGAACTGGTCCAACAGTTCCGCGTGCAGCGGCCCGTTGCTGGCCAGGGCGTCTGGCGTGTAGGGATCGTAAACGGTGCCATCGACGTTGGTGATCATTCCGCCCGCCTCTTGGACCAACACCGTGCCGCCGGCCACGTCCCAGACGTGGTTATCGAAGGCGAAATAGCCGTCGAAGCGACCGGCGGCGATGTAAGCAAGATTGAGGGCCGTGGAGCCAGTCCGCCGCAGGGAGCGCGTCCGCAACGAGAAGTGCCGCCACCACGCCAGGGCCTTTTCCTGGCCCTGCATGTCTGGCGGAAAGCCAGTGGCAAGCAGCGCTTCGCCAAGATTGGCGGCAAGGCTCACCTTAATGCGCTTATCGTTGAGCCAGGCGCCCTGACCTTTGGCGGCGGCAAACATTTCCGGCCGCGTGGGATCGTGGACAACGCCAACCACCAACTCGCCGGCGACCTGCAGGCCGATGGAGATGCAATACATCGGGCAATCATGGACATAGTTGGTGGTGCCGTCAATCGGATCGACAATCCATGTCGGCGGCGCATCAGGACCAGGGCGAGCCGACTGCTTGGCGTCTTCCTCGCCCAAGAATGCATGATCCGGAAAACGTTTGTGAAGATGTTCGTAAATTGCTTTCTGAGAAGCCAGGTCGGCGTCAGTCACCAGATTAAAGCGGCTCTTTTCGCGGACCT
>DASRAT010000194.1:0-4512 GCA_035638015.1 Gemmataceae bacterium
GAGGAGCGAAAATGGAGATTGCAACCATGGGTCGTGTTACGACGGAGGCGATGGTAGAGAATCTGCAAGATCTGTGGGACGTCAATCGTAGCATGTTGGCGGCTGACCAAATTCGCAAGGTCACAATATCCGATGCATTGGTGGATACCGGCGCAACGACACTTTCTTTACCATCGCGACTTATCAAGGATTTGGGACTGCGAAAAACCTCCTCAAAACAGGTCACCACTAGCAGCGGAGAAATCGTTGAAGCCGCATTATACGACGCCGTGCGTTTGACCATTCAAGACCGCAACTGCACGATAGATGTGCTGGAAGTGCCTGACAACCTGCCTGCGTTGATCGGCCAAATTCCTTTGGAATTACTGGATTTTGTCGTAGATCTACGTGGCCGCAAATTGATCGGCAACCCGGCCCACGGGGGCGAGCATATGTTTGAACTTTATTGATCCCCAATTTAGATATGCCCCATGTCATATATCGAAGGTTTGCCGGAAATTCGGATGGCAAAAGATTTGGAGTGCGATGACTTTGGCATAGTGCCTGAGCAGTTTTATGATGTAACAGCACCGAGCACCGCTTTTGCCGCCGCCGCGTCGCTGTTGCAGGCGTTGGAAGATGAGAAAGCCGGTCCATGAGCGACCAATCACTTTGAACGGGTTCGACGATTGCCAGGTGGTTTGCAAAGCATTGACAACAACCACGGGAGGATATGATGCTTCTTTCTGTCCTATTGCTTGCGCTGCAACCCGACCCCGACTGGCAAAAGCAAGAATCCCAATACCTCACCAACATCCGCCAGGTCACTACGAACTTCGCTCGCGCCGGTGAAGGCTACTTCTCGCCCGACGGCAAGACGATCATTTACCAGGCCGAGGAAAAGAGCACTGGCAATCCGTTCTATCAGATCTTCACCCAGGATCTGGCAAGCGGCCGCGTCACCCGCGTCAGCCCGGGCGTCGGCAAGACGACCTGCGCTTTTTTCCATCCCGACGGCAAGAAAATCATCTTCGCCAGCAGTCATCTCGATCCCGATGCCAAGAAGCATTATGCCGAAGAACTCAAGTTGCGCGACGAGGAAAAGAAGAACAAAACACGGCGAAAATACGTTTGGGATTTTGATCCGTTCATGGAGATCTTCGAGGCCAACCTTGACGGCAGCGGCCTGAAGCGGCTCACCGACTCGAAGGGCTACGACGCCGAGGGCTCGTATTCGGCCGACGGCAAGCAGATTGTCTTCTGCTCCAATCGCACCGGCGAAAACGACATGGAGCTGTACATCATGGACGCCGACGGCAGAAACGTCCGCAAGTTGACCAATGCGCCTGGCTGTTACAACGGTGGCCCATTCTTCTCGCCCGACGGCAAAAAGGTCATCTTCCGCAGCGACCGCAAGAAAAAGGACCATCTCCAGCTTTACGTGATCAACAGCGATGGCAGCGGCGAGCGGGCGCTGACCGACAATCTCGATTGGGTCCACTGGGCGCCATACTGGCACAAGGACGGCAAGCACATCGTCTACACCGCGGCCGATCACAGCAATCCAACAGCGCGGCCGAATTACGACATCTACTGGATGAATGTGGAAACAGGCAAGAAAGTGCGGCTGACCTTCGCTCCCGGCGCGGATGTGCTGCCGGTGTTCAGCCCGGACTGCACGAAGCTGATGTGGACGTCGACTCGTGATGGAGCGCAGCCGGCCCAATTGTGGATCGCGGATTTCACGCCGCCGAAGGAAGAATAAAGGCAAATCACGAAAATGCGAAAGACGAAAACACGAACAAGAGCATTTTTTCGTGTTTTCGTCTTTCTGTCTTTCGTGATTCGTTTTTAGTGCAACAGCTGTCCGTCATGCGATGCGGACTTTTCTCATTCCTTGCGGACCTGGCTCAGGCCGTACGCGCATAACTCGAACTCGCTGCTCAAGCGTCGCAGCACCTTGGCCTCTTCCTTGTAAGGGTCATTCTCGAAAGTGCTGGCGATGTAATACGACAGCTTGCCCTGCTGGCAGTAGTCGATGAAACGATCCTTTGACAGGACGTTCTGAAGGCGTTTCAAACCTTCGGGATAAACGCCCGTCCAGAAAAGCGTGAAGTCGCCGATGTGGCGGTGGTATTCACGCCGCGTGCGGCCGGTTGCCGGCATGGCCTCGGCGTCCAGGAGCATGTCCACGACATCTTCCAGCCGTTTGCCTTGCGCGTCGCGGAAGCGATGGATGGCGTCGAGGTGAATGAACCGCGCCAGCAGCATCGACAGATAATCAACCAAATCTGGGTCGGCGACGCCCAGCTCCGCCATGAAGGCGTGTTCTGTCATGCCGGCGAATAGTCGCCGCAACGGATGGTCGGGATTGTAGTACCACATGATCCTGCCTCGCTTCTCTGTTTAAGGCCAGGTTCCGAGGCTGGCCGTTATTTCAAGCATAATTCAACGCGGGGTTTGTTGCAAACCCAGCTTCTCGTGGGAGTAACGCAGGAAAAGGAGGAAATTGCGCCAACGTGGGAAAGACCAAGAGACTTGGAGACAAGGAGACCAGAGAAAACGCCTACTCTCCTTGTCTCCCTGTCTCCTTGTCTCCTCGTCACTTCTCCCTGGTAATCGTCCGCGGCCCGCTGCCTGCCGTTTTTTCATAGGTTCCCTTGCCGCTGCGTTCGTATTTGGTGAAGCCCAGTCTGTCCAGCTTTTGGTTGCTGAGATTGCCAGGAGCGTATTTCCGCATGGCGCTGGGCATTCCCAGGAGCCGCTGGACGGGCTTGCCGGTTTCGGGGTGCTGGGTCAACGGCGGCTCGGACATCTCCTGGAGCACCTCGAAAACCTCCCCTTCGCCGCCATTTGGCTCGATTACCTGATAGACGTACAGTGGCATGATCGTCTTCCTTTTGCGCGATTTGTGAATCTTGCCCATTCCTATTATCACCTGGGCGAGACAGCGGAATCAAGATGTCCCATTGGCGATAGCCGAGTTCGGGCCGCATTCATAACATGCCAGCGAAGGGAAAAAGGCGCCGGCAACAGCAAGGAAGCGACAGGACAGGCCTTTTTCCTTTTGCGTTTTTCTTTCCCCCCGCGGAGGTGGTCCCTTGGCTCTCATTTACTTTGCCGTGACGCTGTTTGTCAGCGCCTTTCTGCTTTTTCTGGTCCAGCCCATGATCGGCAAAATGATCTTGCCTGGGCTGGGCGGCACGCCGCAGGTGTGGAACACCTGCATGATGTTCTTCCAGATGGTCCTCCTGGCGGGCTACTTTTATACGCACACCGTCACCACCAAGCTGCCGCTCAAGAAACAGCTCATCACGCATTTTCTGGTATTGTTGCTGCCGTTGCCCGTGTTGCTGGCGTTTGGCCAGCCGTTCTATGTCAAGGGCTTTGGGGCGGAAGGCGGCGGCAACCCTATTTTTCTGACCCTTGGACTTTTGACGGTAATTGTCGGCTTACCGTTCCTTGTAGTTTCCACAACCGCTCCTTTGCTGCAGCGCTGGTTCAATCATACCGGGCACCCGGCGTCCAAAGATCCGTATTTCCTGTACGGCGCCAGCAATTTGGGCAGCATTTTGGGATTGATCCTGTATCCGGCCGGTGTCGAGTTTTTCCTGGGGTTGGAAGCTCAAGCGTGGCTGTGGCTGTTCGGTTATCTTTTGTTGTTGGCGTTGGTGGGCGGCTGCGCCCTCATGGTATACAAGTCGCCGGCAGTCGTGCAGTTGCCGATTCCAGTGCCCACGGGCGAGATTAATCCTGAGTTTTCGCCGGCACCTGGCCCAGGCCCGGATCAACCTGCGCCTGTGCCGGAGCAAACTGCCGCCATCACCGCCGCGCCTCCGGCGCCGACCTCGGTTTCACGGGTGGCCAGCGGCATTAAACGCGGCGGCAAACAGCGCGGCCGTGGGGCCCGCGCCCCCGTTGCGCCTGCCCCCGCGCTCAAGGGCGCAACCATCAATATCAAAAAGGTGAGCCACGAGCCGGTCGAGGAGGACAAACCCTTTGAGATGACGCCGCTGCGCCGGCTGCGCTGGGTCGGGCTGGCTGCGGTGCCCACCAGCTTGATGCTCGGCTGCACCACTTACATCTCGACCGACATCTCGCCAATCCCGTTGTTGTGGACGATTCCGCTTACCTTGTATTTGTTGTCATTCGTGCTGGTGTTTCTGCGCTGGCCGGTGCCGTGGGTCGGCGTTGGCCGCATCCCGCGTGATATGACGCCGCACAAGGTCGCGGTGATTTTGCAATTGGTCGCGCTGCCTTTGTTGATGCTGGTCTTCATGACGGGTGGCTACAGTGCTCCAGTGCGGGCCATGGCGATTTGCTGGGGATCGTTCTTTCTGACGGCCCTGGTGTGTCACGGGGAGTTGGCGCGTGACCGGCCGCCGGCTCAGCACTTGACCGAGTTTTACCTGTGGATGTCTGTCGGCGGAGCACTGGGCGGATTCTTCAACGCCATTGTCGCCCCGGTGATCTTTACGAAATGGGGTATCGTGGAATTCGGCCTCGCTCTGGCGGCAGCCGGGTTGATACGGC
>DASRAT010000195.1:0-2331 GCA_035638015.1 Gemmataceae bacterium
TTAAGCGCCGCTTGGCCGCCGCGCAACTCGGCATCGTCAAAGCTCGTGGCGGGGCTTTGAATCGCTTCGTTGTAATCTTGTGAAAGCGGCCAGGCCATGATCTTCCCTTTCCGCTATTCCGGCAAGCGCCACACGCGGATGATGCCTTCCACCTCGGCCACGATAATGCTGCGCCCATCGGGCATGAATCGGGCCGATTTGATCGCGGCGGGGTTTTTGCCGAAATTGCCAATCTCCTTGCAATCGGCAGTGTTCCAGACGTGCACTTTGCCGTCGGCATTCACGGAAATCAGTCTTTTGGCATCGGGCGAAAACGCCATGTAGCGGGGATCCGGCACGCCGTTCAAAGGAGCGGTGCCGCGCAGCAGCCGTCCGGTTTTCACATCCCAAATCTGAATGGAGTGACCAAGGCGACCAAACGTTGCCGCGAAGCTGCCGTCCGCCGACAGCGCCCCGCACTCGCACATGTTCTTGACCGGCAGCCGGCCCAGTTCTGTCTTTGCGGACAAATCCCAAATGCGCGTCACACTGTCCTCACCCGAGGTCAGCGCTCGCTTGCCATTGGCAGAGAATGCCAGGGCCGACGCCGATCGTTTCTGTTCCATCCGGAAGGTTAGCAAATCGGACCCGTTACCGCCTTGCACGTCCACCGTGCCAATCCTAAAGGCATCAGTGGAAAAAAGCAGTTGTTGTTTGTCGGCCACCGGGAACAGGGATTGGATGGAGCGATCCTGCAAATCCATGCGGCCGACCTTGTCATTGGGCCCCGACTCGACGAAGCGCAACGCACCATCGCTGCCGATAAATGCCACAAGGTTGCTTTTGTCCAGGAAGCAAAGGGAATTCGGCTTCCCCACATGCGTGCCTGCTTCCCAAATTCTCTTGGCCGTTTCCAGTTCCCACAGGCGGACCATGCCGTCCTTGTCGGCGATCGCCGCCATCCGGCCATCAGCTGAAACTGCCAAATCAACCGGCACATTGTTGCTGTGAAATTGGCTGATCAACTTGAAGGGATTCGGCTTGGCTTTGCCTGCCCGCAGGTGCAGGGTGAATTCAAACGGCTCTTGTTTTTTTGCGGCGTCTTTGGGAGCGCCGTCCATGATAATAGACAATGCATTCTTGCCCTTTTCCAGACCAATGCTCGCCGTCCCCTTGGTTTTTTCGAGTCTGACTCTGGTCAGATCAACAGACTTGCCAAACAGCGAAGCAAAATCGGCGTGGCTCGCGACCGGTTCCTTGGACACCGTCCAGGGATTTCGATTCATGGTGATGAAGGTAGGCGACGTTCCCGCCAGCGTTTCCCAGCGCAGCGACGTTGGCGTGATTAGCAACCTGTATTTGCCGGAAAGGCCGGCGCTGATGCGAAGCTCGAACCAATCGCCTGTTTCCAGGCGCTTGCCGGTGAAGTTCTTGCCGCCAGCTTTGGATTGCACGAACGTCTGCAACCTGTCATCAAACGTCAGCGTGTCGTCGTTGGAAATTTTGATCGTTTTTTCGTCAATGCCGGTTACGGCCCTGACCAGCCCGTTGTAAAAACACTTGCCTTCCCAGTTCCATTCCACAATGTCATTGTTGGAATTGATCCACTCGGTGCCCGCCAATCTGCCCAGGCCGGGCAACATTTTTTTTCGCAGTGAAATGTCAGCGCCGTCGGCGGGGCCGCCCGCCAAGATTGTGCCCTTGCCGACCAACGTCTTGATCGACATCTTGGAAATGCGCACGCCGGCCCGCTGGCTAGTGAGGGACAGAGCCTTGTTGTTCGGCAACCACAAATTGAGGTTGGATGTAATCCGCGAAAATCCGCCTTTCCAATCCAGCAATGTCCGCCCCTCAACCTCCACCTTGATGGAGCCGGCGCTGACCGTGCAAATGATCTCGTTAGGCTGGTCCGGCAGAAACGGAGCGCCCTTGCGAGCCGTCTCGTTCTTGGCAAAGCCGTTGTTGGCGACCAGGTCCAGACCGGTGAGCAGCAGCGATTGGGAAAAGGCAACATCGACATGCTTGCCGGGCAGCGCCAGGCCGACGTAAAAGAGAGGAGTGCCGGAGACCGGCTCGACGGTCACTTTAAGGATGTATTCGTATCCCGGCGCGTAAGGCACCTGCAGCCGAGACAGGGTATTTTCATCGGAGATTAAGGCACCACTTTTGTCCAGGTGCCATTGGCCCGCCACTGAGTGGAGATCGGGGTCGATGAGCGGCAACAGGTCCACCCAAACTGAATCAACTGGATCCAGTTCTGGAGGTTTTGCCGGCAGCGGTTTTTTGTTGATGGGCGGCGGATTGTCCGGTCTGTTACCATTGCCGGGTTTTTCAAGAGGGGGATCTGGGTCC
>DASRAT010000196.1:0-5077 GCA_035638015.1 Gemmataceae bacterium
GAAGGTGGTGGTAATGCGGTTGCCGTTGATGTCTTGTAGGTATTCCAGGGTGTGATCGGCGCGGAAGCGCATGAGCTGGCCGTTCGTTTCCTTCAACTCAAAGGCGCCGCCGCTGAGCTTGTGCAGCACGCCGGCATCCCCAGTCTGGCTCAGATAAGCCCCCGCCACGCGACTGTCAGGCTGGAAGATACGAAGTGCGTTGGCGGATTCGTGGATGATGACCTTGCCATCGGCCTGTTCTTCCAGGAACACTTGCCAGGGTGCGACCCAACCCCGGCCGAACGGTCCCATTTGGTAGCGGTCGGTGATAGTGCTGCCGAACGCACGGCTAAAGCTCAGCGGCAATCCGGGTGTGGGTACGGCGGCATCCGTCGCGGCGTTCAGGATCGAGCTAGGGCTGAGGCCAAGCGCCTGTTGCAATGAAAACGAGAAGAGCTGATCGACGTCCGTTACATTCAGCCCCAGCTGTCCAAGGTAGACAGCATTGGAGCTGAGCACGCGGACGTAATCGCCCCAGGTATTGCCAACCTGGGCGGTGAGATTGGCGAACACTCCTTCCCAGGCGTCGGCCGGAATCCAGGACGGGCGCAGGCCAGTCTTCAGCGACGCCCAGTCCAACGTTTCAGTGCTGCCCGCCTGGTGGACGCGGATCTCAAACTCCACCTGGTTGTCGTTGAAATCCCAGGGCTGCTGCAAGCCGGCGTAATAAACGGGCACGCGAATGCGCTCACCTGGCAATAGCACGCCAGCGACGGCGCCGCTGGCATAGAGCTGCACTGCATGGCTGAAACCTTCCGGCAAACTGGACGTCCAAAAACCCTGCGTCAGCCGTGTTTGGTCGAGCGTCAGCAGGGGCCGATCGCTGCCGTCGGGGTCGGCCGATTGCAAGGTCAAGATCGGCGCTGGCATGGCCACGGTGCCGGTGTTCGCGTATTCGACGTAGAGCGTCGCAATGGCATGCCGGCCCAGCACACCCGGCAGGATGAGGTGGGTTTCCAGATGCGCCTGACCCGCGGGCAAAACCTGGAAGCCAGCGGACAAAACAGCCGAGCCACCGCCAGGCAGCGTGACTCGGACATCGTACGTCCCCGTTGGAATGCCATTCAAATTAAACGTGGCCGTCAACTGAGCAAACGAATTGACTTGCACCGCTTGGGCGGTAGCCGCGGTGCTGCCGTTGGCCTCCAAGGTCACAAGAGTGCCAGGCAAGAACCCGCTGCCCGCCACGGTCAAGGCAGCCGTCTGATTGGCGGCATAGCTGTTCGGAGTAATGCTGTTGAGGAATACCTGACTGCTGCGGGCCAGCAGCGTGAAATTGCTCGGACTCGGCACCACGCTGGAATAGACGAGAATGTACCACGTGCCGGGCGTGGCAAACGGCACCTGAATGTCTTGATCGGCGCCAGTCTGGGGATACCGATAGTCGTAGGTGCCACGTGTCGGCGGCGCCCCGCGGCGGAGGTAAACCTCATTGCTGTCCGCGTTGGTGCTGTCGTCGAGCCGAACCAGCAAGGGATTGGCATCGGCCAGTGTGAACGTAAAAAGCTGGATTTGGCCATTGGCCAACAATGTCCCCTGGTAGGGCGTCCCAACCGTCAAGCTCGTTTGGGCGATTTCGTTGAGGCTGAAAGAATAGGCTCCCGCCTGGCCGTTGCCGCTGTGAACCGTGACGACGTAGTTGCCCGCGGTGGGCAGCGTGATCAAGTCGGAACTGGCGGTCAAGTTGCTGAAAAGCGTTACGCCGCCCGGGCCGGTGAGATCGAACTGAATGCCGGCGTTGGCCGCGGCGATGCGGTTCAGCTGAACCTGTTGATTGGCCGCGGCATTGAAGGTCCAACGATCCAAGGCAAACGGCGAATAAAGCACGCCATGCTCTACTTCATTGAAGATCAGTGGAAACGTGCTGGTTGTAGCGTCGCCCGCCAGAATGATGTAATTCCCGGTGCTGGCAGGATGATCCGGGGGCGCCGAGACGCGAATGCGATACGTCCCGTCCGCCGGAAACGTAAAACCAAGAATGCTGACGTCGGCGCCGGACAGCACGTTGGCATTGGTCGCAAGCACATTGTCGTTGCTGTCCAGCAGTTGCACCTGGGCAAAATTCAGGGCGGGATCCAAAGGATGAGGCTGAGCCCCCTGGTCGCCGGTGTGAATGTTGATGGTGACCGCTTGATTTGCCCGCGCGAAAAACGACCAATCGTTGGTTGGGCTGGCGGCATTGATGGCGCCCGACACCGACAGGTTGAAGGGCAGAGGCGTGGCGATCACTTCGCCGGCGTGAACCGAGAAAACGATGCGGCCGTCCTGATCGCTGTTGAAGTGTTGGTGAATCAGGCCGGTGGCCAGACTGGAGTCGAGAAACGCCCCGGTGGCCCCAGACAACTCAAAATAGCTGCCGGCGGCGCCGGTGCCGCTCGTGAAACCCAAGCGCGCGGCGGTGCCACCCAGGCCCCCGGCGCCGCCGCTGGCGTCGCCGGTTTCCCACTGGATCTGGTCGTAATTGAACTCCATGTCAAAATCGTTCGGCCCGCGATCCGGCCGACTGATCAGGACCAACTGAAACTCATTGGTTTTGTCGGTGTGGGTGCTGTAATAGCCAACTCCTGGCCAGGTGACGCCAAAAGCAGGGTTGCCGCCCACTGTGCCCGTGCCGTAAGCCACGTTGTTGCCGACGCGGGTGTCCACGTCGGCAAAAAACGGCGCGATCCGCGGCAATTGGCCGCTATTCGTGAGCGCCGTCGGTGTGTATTGCGACGACGCCCCACCAAAGGTGATGTTGCCATTGTTGTTGACATAAAGCTGTGAATAGGTGGCGCCGTAATAATCCGCCGTGAAACCCAAATTCACCGGGCCGACAGAACCGTCGTCATTGCCTAAAAACGGCTGGCTGTCAAAGCCCGGCAGGATCGCTGCCGGCTGCACTCGATTCTCGAGACCTTCGACCATGGGCCGGAACGACTTGGGCTTGCGCTGCTTGGTTCTGGGATGTTTCCGTGCCTGAGTGAACCGGGCAAGAGTTTTCCAAAATGCAAACGCCATCGCATGCTCCTTGTTGCCAGGTACGAGCACGGCAGGCACAGCATCGCACAAGAAGGTCAGTGATTTGAGACCACGGCAGCCTGCCGACAACGATTTCAAGAGGGTTGATGATCGAGAGAAGCGTTCTCGAAGTCAAGTGAATTCCGGACAAAGACAAGGAGCGACAAGACGCAACAACAGGTAATCGGCTTGCCTGGCCTTCGAATCGGCCTCGTCCTTGTTAACCTTGCCAAGCGTAAACGTGTGTTGCTTGCCGTGGTAGCGGAGCAAAAGCCTGTACGAATCACCTCGTTCTTGTGGACTACGCCACCGCAATACCACATTCACCCTGTTGCCAAAATGTGACCAAATGAGGGAAAAAGGAAAGGGCAAGGACTGGCAATTTGCCATAAGTCCTTGCCCTGTTTATACTGCCGAAGAGAGGACTTGAACCTCCACCCGGTTACCCGGACTAGCTCCTGAAGCTAGCTTGAGTGCCAACTTCTGGCATTGCCGCGACGTTTGGGTAATGCTGCAACTTATGAAAAATCAATTGTTTACAACGTTTAAGCACTTCTCATACATTTTACTGATCTAGTAGTCATATTGCCAGTATTTTTACCAATTATTTACCATTTTCTGTACCATGTGAGTAAATATTTCCATCTAAGCCGGTCTATGTGCTCAAATACTGATGCTCAATCAAACTGAAATTGCCATACCGCAGGCGCGTCGTCATGCAAACATCTGGTATCAACAATGATGATGCGGTCCGCGGCATGAGCCTTGGCGGTCGCCGCATCGGCCTGCAGATCGGCCAGGTGTTTCGACAAACGTTCCATGGCAGCGGGCACGTCGCCGACATTGCGGCGGGCCAGGAATTGCTCGTCGGTGTGCTGCTTCTTCAAGAAGTTGAAACGCTGTAATTCGACGTCGGCCTCGGCCAATGTGAGCACGGCGAGATTGCCCGAAGCGATGGCTTTGACCTCGGCTTAGGAGAGTTGCTGGCCGCCGGGATGTCATCGACCTGGCGGAGCGCGATGTAGCCGATCCAAGGACGATTGTTTGAGAATCTCAACGGAAACGCGCGCATCGCGTATAGATAAACCGCAGTGCGCGCGTGTAAATTCACGCTACAATATCAATCGTTTGCAGAGGGCGCGAGCGCCTTCCTGAGGCAAGCCGCCGCTCGCGCCTTACGTTCCTGGTCCAGAGAGGGGATGGAACCGGGAATTGGCTTGGCCAGCGCGCGGGCACGAAGCAAAAAGGCTTCCCGCCGCTGGATTCCGTCTACGGGGTTGCCATCGCGCACAGCGCGGGATTTGATAATCCGCAGCGCGCGCAGGGCGCCATCATAATCCTGATTTTGGCCGCCAGTGGCGACTTCCGTGCCGCCGCCAAATGGACCGCACCGGTTGGGCGGTTTCTTCTCTGCCATTGGTGCATAAGGAACTTTTTCGCAGCTACCACAGGGCCTCCGAGCAATAATTCGCTCGCTGGGTTGAGGCGATTCTACTAACATTGACATGGTCACTCCTCCTCGGCTTTGCCAACCATCTTCCCTGCTTCCAAATCGGAAAGGTGAGCGGCTTTAGCCGAGAGCTCGACAAGCCGGTGGCTTGCGAAGTCACACACCGCGCAAGCGCCGGTTTTTTCACAACTCATAAATTCCCTCCTTCGAAGGAATGCATCGCATTGCAGGTTTATGTTTAGGGTGGCGAACCCACGTCTGCCCAGACAACGCCAGTCGGCCGTTGCAGAACACCTTGTCTGCCTAACTCTCTACTTAAAGAGGGACCGAAAGACTTAGGCGTCGGAAGAAAAATACATTTCTCGCTGAACGCGCCTGTTTGATTGGCGAGGTTTGCAGCGCCGCAGAGACCGTTGCAGTGTGTGTGCGCTGACTAAAGGGCGGCAAGGCTAGAGCACAGAAACTCCAAGGCTCGACGGAAGGAAATCGCTGCACAAGCAGCGGCCGCCCGCTGGAAGAAAGGGCCTGTAAAGAATCTTGTGTCAGGAACGCAGATTAAGTATTTTCCTTAATCAACCTTCCTTACGG
>DASRAT010000197.1:0-6414 GCA_035638015.1 Gemmataceae bacterium
CCGTAAGGAAGGTTGATTAAGGAAAATACTTAATCTGCGTTCCTGACACAAGATTCTTTACAGGCCCATCCGTGAGCCGATTTGTGCCATTGTGGTTGAAACAAATCAATAGGTTGTGGGGATTTTCTTCTCTATTCGACATTGGCCAGTTCCTCTTGTTCTGCGAGCTCATCTTTTGTCGCTTCTCCGACCTGTTCAATTGCCATCATATGCTCGTAGTGCGCTTCCCACCCACTGTGTTTGAAAACGTCCCGAAAGACGTTCAGGTACATATCAATCGTTGTATTATCCACCGTCATACACATGTCATCAAACGAGAAATGCGAACCATCATGAACCCACCCAAGGAGCGTCCGACATGCCGTCAGGTCGCCGCCTGAGAACTTCTTTTCGAGGTTGCCCAGTTCGATCCCACCCAGAAGCTTTGACGCCTGCTCTAGAATTCGGCGAAGGGTGTTACAGATCGTATGTGGGTTTTTCCGGCCAATCTCGGCCCAAAGCACCTCGTAGTGCGATTTAACGGGGTTCGTTCGAGAAAAAAGTACCGACGATTGCTCATTTTGCTTGTAGACCTTCCAGTAGGTGATCTTTGACGTTGGCACGCCCTTGTGGCGCTTCTTGAAATAGCTCACTTCTTTGTGGAACGCGATATTGTGCGTAAGTATGAAAACCTGTTTGAGGGCACCCATGCCCGCGCACACGTTCACAAACAGCTCTCGTATCAAGGAGCTCACGATATGAAGCACATCGCTATCCAGACTTGATACCGGATCGTCGAAAACGACAATTCGTGCAGCCGACACGTTTGCACCGTCCCTGCTTCCTTTAAGCAAGTGGTAAAAGTAAAGGAACGTAACAAATGTCTTTTCGCCTTCACTCAGAGTGTGCTTCGCCGATTCACCGTTTGCGCGAATGAGCTTGTACGACTTCTTATCCGTCGTCATCGCGAGCTTGAAGCCCCTGAAGCCGAACACCTCGAGAAGCATGTTAATTTCCTTCACTGTCGGCTCAACACTGGTCATTTTCTTTTCAAGGATGGCCAACTCGATCTCCGCGGCCCGCAGGTCTCGCTCCTTTTGCGCGATCCGCTCCGTCATGCCCTTTTTCGCCTTGTCAATTGCGGCCTTCTTTTTTTCGTAGTCCTCCACCGCGCGCGAAAGGCCGTCGTCGAGCATGAGCTTCCACACTTCAGTCTCGACCTTCTGCTGTTCAGTGTCTCTGTCGTCGATCATGTTGTTATGCCTCTTGATCTCGCCGTTTGCGGCGTCAATCAGGGCAAGCACCGCCTCTGTGGCGTCCTTGATGGCGTCGAGCGCGATCACTCGACTCGACTCTTCTTGCTTCTTCTGGATTCGGTCGAGATTAGTTTTCACCTGGACATCCAGGGCCTTTTTTGCTTGCTTGAAGGCGGCAAGGTTAAGGTGCTGGTGCCTGCCTTGCTCGATCAAGTCAAGCTCCTGTTTTGCCGCGTCCGCATGTGCCGAGTAATTGGCTTTCAGCGTCCTGATCAATTCGGAATCAGCGAGAAACGTTTGGTCGAAGTAGGCGTCGAGGCTTTCCTTCAACGAAGCCGGCGCCGCTTGTTGGCAGAAGGGACAGGCTTCGGGGTTCTTCTTGAAAAACTCGACGCCCTGTTTTACCCAGTCGCTATTCCCAAGCTTCTGGATCATCCTAGCGACATCAACGTCCTTCTTGCCGACCACAATCTTTGAAAGGATTGGCGCCGCTTCATGGCCAGCCAGTTTTGCAAAACACGGTCGCGCGATCTCCTGAAGCTTGTCTTGCTTCGGTCCGAACACGATCTTGACCCTCTCAGGAAGTGTCACTGCATCGACGGTTTTGCACTTGTTATTCGCCACTTCCAGAACGGCTCGGTTCTTAAAGCCTGCTTTCTGAAGGCTCCCCCTCATTGCGTCTTTGTACTTTGCTTCATTCTTCTTTTTCACCGTCCAGCACTCCTCCGTGAGTTCACCATCCAATGCAGCCTGTTTCTGCACCTCACCTTCAAAAGTCGGATTGGCTGGATCGCCGTCGCGGTTTTTCTTGATCGTTGCAATGTCTTCCCGGAGGGTGTCGCAACGCTCCCGAGCTTCCTCGATCTGATTCCCGAGATTGATCTCTTGCTCGCCGAGGGTGAAGATGCCTTTTAATTCTTCCGTTTGGGAGAAGTTCGCCTTGATCCAGTCTTCGTTGTAAACAATGCGCTCAAGCGGAATATTTCCCGCCCACGTGATCTGGCATTTCGTGGAATCGCCCTCTGCAATCGCCTTTGAGATGGTAGACTTGCCGGTTCCGTTACCTCCGAAGAGATAATTGATTGCATTTAACCCAAAAAGTTGATGAGGGCCGACAAACGTGGCTAGATCCCGAAATTCGATTGACTGAATCATCGCCTTGATCCTCGAATGAAACCGGCTAGGTGTTGGCCTGCAGCAATACCTTAGAAGACTCGGCGCGGTGTGCATTGGTTCGCCGCCAACTGATTCTATTGAGTTTTTGTTGTGTGATCCATCGAATATACCTTGCTTAAAAATGCCTTGAATTCACGTGTGGATCCTGATCAGCTGCTAAGCGTATGCGTCGATCCTCCCGTCTTTCGGTTGTTCCCCGCTGATTGGCTTTTTTTCGGTCTCGATGAACCTTTGGGCGCGTCGCCATCCGGGCGACCGAGTGCTTGCGGGCTTCGCTTCGCTGCGGTCCTTCGGACGGCTGACGCCCCCTCCCGCCCTCTCGCGCGACACCTCCCTGTCCATGCTTACAAGTCGCAGGGCAAAGCACTCACGCGCCCCAATACCGTGTTGCTCTTGCCCCTACAGCTCGCCTGCTGCATTTTCAGTCAACTGCCGCTGACGCCTTACTGCCTTTGTCCAAGCGATATTGTTGAGCAGTTCCACCGCACGTCTCGGTGTACTGGCATGCGGACATGCTGTCTCCCGCCTTTCGCTCCATCCCCGCCCATGGCCTTACTCGCGCGAACCTACAGCCGCAGCCGCCCGTTGCAACCAGAGAAACGGCTTTCACAAAGCATGTCTTTTCCAAAGCGTGAACCTTCCGTTTCTCAGGTTGCAACGCGCACGGGTCGCACCATGCGCCCCGTGGGCGTAAAGCCCGGCCAAGCGTCTGTGGGGTCGCTTCCGTAAGGCCCCGATGGTCGGAGCCTGAAACCAAAAGAAGGAGACTAACATCATGTCCACTAAACCCGCTCACAAAATCCGCGACGGCGCCTTGCAAGTCACCATTTGGCGCAACACCGGCGACAAAGGCAACTGGTACAGCGTTGTCCCCACCCGCAGCTACAAGCCTGACGACGGCGACTGGCAGGAAACCGACAGCCTCAATGGCGACGATTGCCTGGCGATGGCCGAATTGATCCGCGAGGCTTACGCCTGGATCAAGGTGCAGCGACGGGCCGAATCCAAAGCCCGCAGGGAGGCCGAGAAGGCCAAGGAACTTGAACAGGCCGCGGCCTGATTGGGATGCCGGCGGGTGGTTCATGCCACCCGCCGGTTCTTTTCAATCATCAACTTCAAGGAGTCTTTTATGAATAGCATCGACAATACCACCATTCAACAACGGCTGATCGCCGCCACTCAGCTTGAAAAATCCTCGCTCAATGCCCGCCGCACCGGTGCCAAGACCGGGATGGACGAGCTGAAAGCGTCTCTGCTGGCGCACGGCCTGATGCAGAATCTGGTCGTTACCGACGGCGGTAACGGCACCTTTCGCGTCATTGCCGGAGGCCGCCGCCTGGCGGCAATCCATTCGCTGCAGGCCGAGGGCAAATTGCCTGCGGATTTCGCCGTGCCGTGCCAGGTTGTCACCGAAGCACGCGCCCTGGAAATGAGCCTGGCCGAAAACACCGTGCGGCTGGCCATGCACCCAGCCGATCAGTTTGAAACCTTCGCCACCTTGATTGATCAGGGGCACACGGCTGCGGATGTGGCAAGACGTTTCGGCATCGAGGAAAGCCTGGTCTTGAAACGGATGAAGCTGGCGCGCGTCGCGCCGCAGTTGCTCAAGGAATACAGGAGCGACGGCATGACGCTGGAATGCCTGATGGCCTTTACGCTGACCGACGACCACCGCCGGCAGCTCAAAGTCTTCAAATCCCTGCAAGGCTGGCAGAAGGAAGACCCCCGCGCCATCCGCGCTTGCCTCACCGAGCAGATGGTCGAAGCCGGCAGCAAGCTGGCCCGCTTCGTCGGGGCGGACGCGTATGTGGCGGCGGGCGGCACCACCCGCGCCGATTTGTTCGGCGAAGAGGTCTATCTCGAAAAGCCGGAGATTCTCCACCAGCTCGCCGACGAGAAACTGACCTCTATCCGCAAGAAACTGGAGGCCGAAGGCTGGGGCTGGATTGAGATCAATCCAGAACGGGACTACCAATCCATCTACCGTTGCAGCCGCATCATGCCGATGCTGGTCGGAGTGCCGGACGATCTGGTCGCTCTCAAAGCGCAACTCGACAGCGAACTGGAGGCCACCGAGCAAGCCCTGGCCGACACCGAGTCCGATGAATTGCTCGACCGGCAAGAGGATCTCCACGCCCAGTTGGACGAAGTGGAGCAACGATTCGCCGTCTTCGTCGATTTCGACGCGGCGCAAAAGAAGCTGGCCGGCTGTTGCGTCTCCATCGACCAGGACGGCACGCCTCACTTGGACAAGGGGTTGGTGAAACCGCAGCAGCGCAAGCAGCTGGCCAGGTTGCTCAAGACGGAGGGAAGCGACGGCGAACCGGACATGGTGAAGCCGAAAAACCCCCTGTCCGAATCGTTGCGCCGCGACCTGGCCGCCTACCGCTTGCAAGCCGCCCAGGTTGAAATCGCCAGGCATCCGGCGATTGCCCTGGATTTACTGGCCTTCCAGGCCGCCAGCCAACTGCCCGGTGCACGTCCGGTCTCCGACGGCCCGGACATCCTACTTAAGCGCTCTCAGGCCGACCCGACCGGTCAAAAAGGATCGACCATTGCCGCCAAGGCGCTGCAAGCGATGGAAAAGTCGCTGCCCGCCGACTGGCGTAAGGCGAAGTCCGAAGCGGCGCGGTTCGAGGCGTTCCGCTCCCTGCCGCAGGCTGACAAGCTGAAATGGCTGGGCTACGGCGTGGCATTGACGCTTCGTCCGAAGCTGGCGCCCGCCACTATCGACGACGCCACTGCCTACGACATGGCGTTGGATTTGACCGGCGGCGACATGAGTGGGTATTGGCGTCCGGCCAAAGATAGCTTCTTGAGCCGTGTCAGCCGCGACCAGTTGTTCGCCATTGCCCGCGATACGCTGGGCGAAGCCTGGGTGAAACCACGGGCTTCCGACAAGAAAACGCTGCTGGTTGATCAGCTCGACCGCGCCTTCGCCGACCCGGCCAAGCATGGCCAGACGGCTGAACAGGTGGCGAAGCTGAAAAACTGGCTGCCCGCCGGCATGGCGCTGAGCATCCATCTGTACTCAAAGCCGGCCAAGGCCAAGAAAGCCGCGAAAGCGGCCTAATCGACAGGGGGTGGGCGGCAACGCCCGCCCCTTGCATTTTTCAACCATCAATCTGAAGGAGTTTTCTTATGACCAACACGAACGATACAGCCAATGATATCCGCATTGACCCGATTCACGTCAACCCTCACGTTCACAAACTGCTCGCCAAGCATCACAGCATCGCGGTGATTTGGAGTACCGACGACGTGCGCGGCGTCCGGCCGCATTTGACCGAAGAGCAGGCGTGGGAAGTCCTCCAACAAGTCGGAGACATCAACGATGCCGAGTGGGGGATTTGTTGGACAACGCTTGAAACCGTTGCCGATGACATGTTCCCCGCCGCCCAAAACGATGGAGGCAGCCATGAAGATTAAGCTCATCGCCATCGACCGCCACCGCAACGGTGTCGGCGGCGCGCCCTTTGATGTGGTGCTGTTCAAAGTCGCCCGCGAGCAAAGCCGCAAGGTAGCGATTCTGTTCGAGGCACCTGACCACTGTGCCGTCCTTGACGTGAGACTCTTGGCCGCAGGCGATATTGCCTTCGGCTCCAATTCCTGGCGCGGCGACGACTACGAGCCGGAATTACGGCGAGCGATTGCCATGCCGGGGATCGTCGATCGGAGGTCATCATGACCTCAGTTTTCCTGTACCCGCTCCGTGCTGAGCGATGCATTGAACCAACGCATCTGCCCGCATCGCCCACGCCCGGTCCGTGGCACTATTACCCCCAAGAAGACGGCAAGCCCATTTACAACCGAGGCAACTTCGCTATCGCCTATTTGGATGCCTACACGCCTGACGAGGACGATGACGGCGCATGGGAGCGGGAGACCGACGCCAATGGCAACTTGGTCGCCGCCGCGCCCGAATTGCTGGAATGCCTGGAAGACATTCTGGCTGCCTTCGATGCAGCCGCCGCCAGCAGCACGGGCACGTACGCCATTATTG
>DASRAT010000198.1:0-4513 GCA_035638015.1 Gemmataceae bacterium
CGATGTCGCCCAGGCCGGCCGCGCCAAGCAAGGCGTCGACAACGGCGTGCAGCACAATGTCAGCGTCGCTGTGGCCTTGCAAACCGCGTGCGTGTTCGATCCGCAGGCCGCCGAGGATGAGAGGCCGGCCTTCCACCAGCCGATGGGTGTCGTGTCCGATTCCAATGCGCATGGGGAGATACCTTTGTTTGAAATCGCCGCGAGTGAGTCCGAGGGGATTGTAGCGATAGTTCCGCACGGGTGCCAACGCGAAGTGGGCCTACTCCCCGCCATAACCAAACGGCGCTTCCACCGCGAAGTTGTCGAAACGCATGAACTGCTTGATAAAGGCGAGGCTCTTCTCACCCGTAGGACCGTTGCGCTGCTTGGCGACAATGACGTCGATCGCGCCTTCTTGCTTGCCCGGCTCATTCTGCTCGGGGCGATGCAGCATCATGACGGTGTCCGCGTCTTGTTCAATCGAGCCACTTTCGCGAAGGTCCGACAGACGCGGCTTATGGTCTTGCCGCTCTTCCGGGCTGCGGTTGAGCTGGGCCATGGCCACCACCGGAATTTGCAGTTCGCGGGCCAAAAACTTGAGCCGCCGCGAGATGCTCGCCACCTGTTCTTGCCGACTTTCACGGCCGCCGCGGCTGTCCGGCTCGATCAGCTGCAAGTAATCGATAAACACCGCTTTCAGTCCCTTGCGCATCAGCCGACGCGCATTGGCTGCTATGCGGATCATCCCCTGCGAAGGAGTGTCGTCGATGTAGAGCGGCGCGTCGCGCAGTTCGTCGCCGGCCTGGCTCAGTTTGAGAATGTCATCCGCGCTCAAATGCCCCTGGCGCAACCTGTGGCTGTCCACCTGGGCATGGCAACACAGCAGACGTTCCGCAAGTTCGGTCCGCGATTGCTCCAGACTGACGAATAAAGTCGGAACTTTGTCCTTGGTTATCATGTTGCGCACCACGTTAAGCGCGAAGCTGGTTTTGCCGACGCTCGGCCGGGCGGCGACGATGATCAGCTCGGAGTTTTGCAAACCGGCTGTGATTTCATCGAGGTCGATATAACCCGTCGAAACGCCGCTGATCGGCCGCCCGTGGCTGATGCGTTGGTCCAGCCGATTGAAGGCCTCGTTCAGCGCTGTATGCAATGTGACGTGCTGGCCGACGACGCCCAGCTGAGCGATCTCAAACACTTTCCTCTCGGCTTGTGCCAGCAACTCATCGGCTGGCCCCGACTGATCGTAAGCATCGCGGAGCACTTCGGTCGAGGTGTGGATCAACTGGCGGACGAGGCCCTTGTCGCGGACGATACGGGCATAATACTCGGCGTTGGCGGCGGTGGGGGCCGCGTCCCACAACTCGGCGAGGTAGGCGTAGCCGCCAATATCCTCCATGAACTTCTGTTCGATCAACCACTGCGCCAGGGTGACGGCGTCGATAGGCGTGCGTTTTTCGTGAAGATGGAGAATGCCGCGATAGATTTTCTGATGGGCGTCGGTGTAGAAATGCTGTTCGCGAATGATCTGGACAACGTCGTCGATGACCTCGTTGTCCCGCAACATGCTACCCAGGACGCTGCACTCGGCCTCGCGGCTCTGGGGCGGCAGACGGTCGTTTGCTTGCTCTGCCATGTTCCCCTCGGCAAAAAAGACAAGGAGACTTGGAGACAGGGAGACTAGGAGAAAAGCAATGCGGCTTCAGCAACCCTGCCCATCTCCTTGTCTCCGTGTCTCCTGGTCTCCTTGTCTTTCAATCTCCGCGTGCTCAAGAACGGACGGCTTACTTCTTCTCGGTCTGCTTCAAAGGCACCACCATGACCTTGACCGTCGTTTCGATCTCATAGCCCAGGCCCAGCTGCAATTCGTACAGGCCGCACAGCTTGATCGGGCCTTGCAGTTTCACCATCTCCGCCTCAACCTTGAGGTTTTTGCCCTTGAGCGCCTTGGAGACATCATGGCCGGTGACCGAGCCGTACAGATGGCCTTCGTCATTGGCGTTGGCTTCGATGGTGATGTGCGGCACGCGCTGAATCTGCTCGGCCAGCACGCGCAAATCGGCGACGCGGGCCTCGCGGGCCTGAATCACACGAATTTTGTAACGCTCCAGCAAGCGAAGATTATGCGCCGTCGGAATGGTCGCCATGCCGCGCGGCAACAGATAATTGCGTCCGTAGCCGGAACGGACCTCGACCATCTCGCCTTGCTTGCCTAGGTGGGTCACATCCTCGGTCAGCACTAGCTGCATGCCGCGGTGCGTGCCCTTGGGGATCGGCAAACGCTTTCTGATTTTCGTTTTCTCAGGCATGGTAAACCTTTTCTTGAAACCGCTTGCGGCTTAACACGAGCGCCAAGTTGCAAGCGGCCGAAACAGTTAGCTTAAAACGGAATATCGTCGGACGCATCCTTGCCCGAAGGCGTCATCGGCGGTTCCATCTCGTCGTAACCCGCATCAGGCGGCGCGTCGCTCATGGCGGGCGCTGAAGCGGCAGCACGCTGGTAATTGCCGCCACCACCACCGTCCTTACGCGGCTGCAAGAATTGAAAATCTTCCACATTCAGCACATGCTTGGAGCGCTTCTGGCCGGTCGCTTTATCGTCCCATTGTTCTAGCACCAAACGCCCTTCCAAGTAGGTCAGGTCCCCTTTGTGGAGGTACTGCTGGGCCGTGTCTGCTTTTTTGCCGAACTCGCCTCTGTTAAACACCTTGCAGTCGATGAACATGGGATCGCCGTCTTCCCATTGGCCGCTTTGCTGGTTTTTGCGGCGCGGGCCGCTGACCGCGAAGCCAAAGGTCGTCACTTTGCCGCCGTTGGAAAACGTGCGGCTCTCGGGTTCACGCGTGAGCCGGCCGATCAGCATTACTTTGTTGACATTCGCCATGGGTGTGGTCTCCCTCAATAATGATGAAAGACCCTCGGAAGGTGCGCCGTGGGTTTGCGATTAGTCTAACCACTTGTGGGCGTGCTTTGCAAGGTTGGCAGCGTCCCGGACTAATCCTTGTCCCCGGAATCCTGGCGGCGTCCACGCCGCGGCCGGCCTTCGGTATCATCGTCGAGCTTCAACTCATCGCCTTCATCCTGGATCGCGTGCAGCGCCGGGGCATGCTCGCTCTTGGCCAGCGCCAGCATGGTGTCCACCAGTTTCGGGTCGATTTTGAGGATCAGCGACCGCAGAATCGTCTCGTTAAGGGCGATGTCCTTCTCGATGTGGGCCACATTCGTGCCTTCCGTGCGGATGTACATCAAGTAATACAAGCCTTTCTTGTGCTTGTTGATCGGATAGGAGAGCCGGCGCTCATCCCACGTCCGGTGCGCCAGCGCCTCGGCATTGTGCTTTTGCACCATGCTCAGCAACTGCGTTTCGGCAGTGGCCAGGTCGCCGGCGACCTTGTTGGTGTCGAGAAGAAACATGCATTCATAAACTTGAGCAGCCATTCAAAATTCTCCTCCGCTCGCTTAAAGGCTCTAAAAAAAGGGGTCAGGCACCGTTGCCGGAACGGCCCGAAGGGTGCTTCGCACAACGGTGCCTGACCCTTTTTTTAGAGCCTCTTACGCTTGCGGCTCACTTTTATCACCTTTAGCGTTGTATTGATTCATGCACCCCTGGATGCCCTGGCGGACCCAAAGGTCCACGCCCTGGGCCGCCTTGGCCACAGCCTCTTCGACCACCTGGCGCTCGCCCGGTTTGAACCGGCCCAGCACGTGATCGATCATGTCTTCCGTGCCTGGCGCATCGACACCAATCCGCAAGCGCGAATACTGTGTCGTGCCCAGGTGATTCTGGAGGTCACGCAGTCCGTTGTGGCCGCCGTGCGTTCCCCTGGCTCGAAACCGCAGCTTGCCGAGCGGCAAACTCACATCGTCGCAAACTACCAGCAGATCCTCGAGCGGCGCCTGGTAAAAATCCATCACTTGCCGCACCGACCGACCGCTCAGATTCATGAACGTCAACGGCTTGACCAGCAACACCTTGTCGCTGCCTGTCATCCACTCCGCCATTTCGGCCTGAAAACGATCCTGAAATCGCCCCACGCCGCTGCCTGCGGCGAGGCTGTCGATCACGGCAAACCCAACATTGTGGCGGGTGCCGCGATATTTCGTTCCCGGATTGCCGAGGCCGACGACGACCTTCATGTTACTTCTTCTTCTCCTCTTCCTCCTCTTCCTCCGCCTTCTCCTTGCGTCCAATGATCTCCGGCTCGGCCTGTTCGGCCGCCACACCCGGCACGGCTGCTGCTTCTTCCTCAACCTTCGGTGCGGCCACTTGCACCACAATGGCATCGGGATCGACCGCGGTCGTGACGCCTTCGGGCAGCTTCAATTCCTTCACATGTATCGCATTGCCGATTTGCAATTCGCCGATGGCAACGCGGATCGAATCCGGCACCGCAATGGCCAAACATTCGATCATCAAACTGTGAATTGGCTGATCGAGCACGCCACCCGCGGTCACGCCCGGCGCTGTGCCGCGCAGTTCAATACGAACCTCGATCTTGATACGCTCGTCGGCGGCCACGCGAGCGAAATCGAC
>DASRAT010000199.1:0-12606 GCA_035638015.1 Gemmataceae bacterium
CAGCGTTGCCATGATGGTAAACAGCCGATGTCTGATCATTGCAAAACTCCTTGATACGAGGATGGAAACGGCGGGCTCAGGCTCAATGGAGCAAAACCCGTACCCAAAACCACCAACTTTCGCTCAAAGCGTTAAGAGAAAGACCAATGGTTTTGGTTTGCTAAACATCCGGATTTTCTTGTTGCGCCTTGCATCCCAAAAGCTGTACAATCTTCACCAAGTCCGCCCCCCTCCTGCGGCGGTAGATTTTCCTTCATGTTGGCGAGCAAACCGATGAACTCCTTCCGCAAAGCCGCCCCGATTTGCCTGACCGTGGCCGCGTTGAGCGTCGCAATTGCCGCGACGCCCACCGCCGACGGTCAGGCCCCCGATCAACCACAGGATGAAGCGGTGCAACAGAAAAACACCACCTGGAAAGCCTCCGGCAAACGCGGCGGCGTCGCCGCCGGCGGCCAGGGGGCCGTCGATGCCGGAATGACCATTCTCAAAGCCGACGGCAACGCCATGGACGCCGCGGCGGCCACGATCCTGGCACTGAGCGTCACTGACAGCGGCTCGTTCTGCTTCGGCGGCGAAGTGCCGATCATGGTTTATGACGCCAAACGCGATGTGACCGAAGTGCTCTGCGGCCAGGGTGTCGCACCGAAACTCGCCACACAAGAGTTCTTCGCCAAGAAAAGCGGCGGCATTCCCGGCAAGGGGATCACGCCCGCTGCCGTGCCCGGCGCCTTTGACGCCGTTATCACCACGCTGGATCGCTACGGCACCAAAACATTTGCGGAATGTGTTGCTCCGACGTTAAAACTGCTCGACAAAGGCGGCAAGGATTGGCACGCCAATCTCGCCCGCACGCTGCGGCGCATGGTCGAGGTCGAAAAGACTTCTCCGAATGATCGGAAACGCGGCCTTCGCCTGGTGGCCGACTATTTTTACCGTGGACCTATCGCCAAGGAGATCGATGCGTTCTGCAAGGCTAACGGCGGCCTGATCCGTTACACCGACATGGCCACCCATGTCACCCGCATCGAAGATCCCGTCACCATCGATTATCGCGGCCACAAGATCGTCAAATGCGGTGTATGGACCCAAGGCCCCTATTTGTTGCAAACCATGAAAATGCTGGAAGGTTTTGACCTGGGCGCCATGGGCTTTCACAAAGCAGACTCCATTCACGTCGCCGCCGAAGCGCTCAAGCTGGGCCTGGCGGACCGCGATAAGTATTTTGCCGATCCGCTCTTCGCCGATGTGCCGCTCAAGGAACTGCTGTCCGACGAGTACATCGCCTTGCGTCGCCCGCTCATTGACATGAAAAAGGCATCGCAAATCCAGCGCCCAGGCGATCCGCGTAAGATGCTGGCCCTGCATCCCGATCCCAAGATGATGTATGGCCCCGGCGAAGAAGATTATGACACAACCACCTGCGTCGTCGCCGACGGCCAGGGCAACGTCGTGGCCGCCACGCCCAGCGGTTTCAGCGGCGTCGTGGCCGGCAACACCGGCATCTATCTCAGCACCCGCCTGCAACAGTTCAACGCCTGGGCCGGCCATCCCAACTGCATCGAGCCAGGCAAGCGCCCGCGCATCACACTGACGCCCGGCATGGTCTTCAAAAACGGCAAACCGCTGCTGTCGATCAGCGTCGCCGGCGGCGACATGCAAGATCAATGTGCCTTGCAGCTCATCACCAACCACATTGACTTTGGCTTCAATGCGGCCGATTGCGTGTCGTTGCCGCGCTTTGGCACCAACCACTTTATCAACTCATTCCGGCAAAAGGCCCCCAAGCTGGGCAACCTCAATCTGCACTCGGAAATGAAAAAAGAAGTGATCGACGAGCTGAAAAACCGCGGGCACAAAGTCAATGTCAACAGCGGCGTCATGGGCGCCAACCCAGTCATGATTCGCATCGACCCGGTCACTCGCGTCATTGACGCCGCGGGCGATCCGAAGGCGAAGCGGCATGCGGGGGCTTGGTGAGAAAGGTGTTGTCGCAATTGTCAACCAGCGGCGGGGTTTATCCCCGCCTTTTCATTTTGTTCATTGCCACTAATTGGATTCGTGTCGTTTCTGTCGTTCGTCCTGACAGATCGCAAATGTGTTTTCGGAGGTTTCTCAATGTCTCGCTCACTAATCGCCTTCGCCCTGCTCTTGTCCAGCCTCGCCGCCGCAACCGCCCAGGATGACGCCGCCAAAAAAGACCTGGCCAAGATGCAAGGCGTCTGGAAGATCGAAAGTGCGATCCAAGGCGGAGAAACGATCCCAAACGAAATCACGGCCAAGTTGACCTTCACCTTCAAGGGCAACGAGGTGGTTCCCTCCGACAATCCCGCCGATGTGGCCAAGGTGACGCTCGATCCCAGCAAGAAACCGCCGGCTTTTGACTTGACCGAAAAAAACGCAAAAACTTCGCTGGGGATCTACGAAATTCAAGGCGACACGCTCAAGCTCTGTTTCAACGGTCCAGGCGAACCACGTCCCACAGCATTCGAGTCCGCCAAAGGCAGCAAAGCCGTTTATTTTGTGCTTAAACGGGACAAAAAGTGAAAGAAAGTAGGGTGGGTGGAGTCTTCGGAACCCACCAATCGCGTTGGTGGGTTCCGAAGACTCCACCCACCCTACTACTAATTATCGCTTTTTTTCGGCAGCCAAATGCTCATCCACGGCGGCCAGCACCTTCTCGGGAGTGAGCCGCGTCAAATAACGGTCAGGACGAAACGTCCAGCGCACCTTGCCGCTTCCGTCCACAAGAATCGTCGTCGGCGCCGTCGTGTCGCCGCCACTGGGGTTGGAATCACGATGAATAACCTCGATCGCGTCAGCCATTTTGCGCTGGTCGTCGGCGACCACCAACAAGTGCGGAAACTGGCTTTGCGTCTCCTTGGCCGTTGCCTGATCTTCGAGCGAAATCACCACGACGCGCGTTCTCCGCTTCTCGAACTCCGCATAATGACTTTCGAGCTCACCTAGCTCGATCATGCAAATCAGTCACCAGCGTCCGCGGAAAAAGACCAACACGGTCGGCGTTCCGTCCTGAAGTGTTTTGTCCGTAAACGTCCCGCCACTGGCCAAAGTCGTGGTAAAGGCCGGGATGACTTTGCCCGCTTGCGCCGGTCCCTGATAAACCGGCAACTGAGTCAGCGAAATAAAGAAGAACCATTGAAACGCGGCCAGGGTTGTGATCAGGCCAAAGGTAACGATGCGCGTTATGCTGGTGCGCTGCCTCCATGAAAGCAGCAACAAAACGGCGCCCAGCGTGGTAAACGCGGGCAAGTACCACGGCACGATGAGCACGTGCATCGCATACTGGCCGATCATCAACGCGATGCCGAGCAGGCACGCGCCAATGCCCAACCAGTAAAGGCCGCGGCCCTTGGATTTCGGCACGGTGGAAACAGGTGTTGTCGTTGCAGTTGCCATAGCTTGCTCCCTCCGCAGATGTGTGATGCGGGAATTGTATTCAAACTGTCGGCGGCGTCACGCGTCGCATGGCTAAGCCGAAGAAGGCGGATCGATGTGCATCCACACGATTCGTGAATAACGCCAGATAAATGGGACCAACAACAAAAAAGGTATGGCGGCGACAAAGACGACGTTTTGGAGCTGCCAGTGGGGCAACACCAACCAGTAGATAGGCAGAGTGAGCACCACGAGCACGCCGATGGCCAGGAAATAGCTGGCGTACATCGCACCGAAGAAGTAACCCGGCTCGCGCTCGAATTTGTGGCCGCATTGCGGACAGCATTCGCGCATGGTGACCAAACCACTGAAGACGCTGCCGTCCAGACACTTGGGGCATTTCTGCCGGAGAATCGCCGTGAGGCGTTTGACAAGGGCCATGGTGGTCAAGCTCGTTTCAGTGGCCAAGCCCCACGACAATGCCGCCGACCACTTGTGGGTAAGACGTTAAACTGTGGAAAGTCGCATGGCGATGATCTAAAGTCAACTTAAATGCCCTCCCGAGGACACCAGCCATGCGCCACCTGTGTTGGATTCTTGTCTGCACGTCCTTCTTACTCCTGTTGACCGATTCGCCTGCTCTGTTGGGAACACAAAAGCCCGCCGGCGATGTCAAGCATTCCAGTGGCCGCCCTTTGCCGCCCCTGCCGCCGATCAAATCTCCGGTGATGTTCAACACCCCGGAAGCTGACAAAATCCTGGCCGCCATGCAGGTGTTTCCCGCCGACAACGCCTGGAACGAGGACATTTCCAGGCGGCCTGTCCATCCCAACTCGAAGAACATCATCGCCTCCGCCGGGGCCGACAAGCCGCTGCAATACAACCTCGACATGTGCTTCATCATCGTTCCGCCCGACCAGAAAAAGGTGCCCGTGAAGGTGGTGACCTATCCGGGCGAATCCGACCCTGGCCCTTATCCGTTGCCCGAAAATGCCCCCATCGAGGATTGGCCGCTCAACGGCAAGAAGCTCGAAGCCATCCAGCGCGAAGGCAAAGGCGACCGGCACGTGATCGTCGTCGATCCCTTCAACGCCAAGTTGTACGAACTCTACATCGGCCGCAAGACCGACACGGGTTGGCAAGCGGCCCAGTCGTCCACGTTTGATCTCAAGTCGAACAAGCTGCGGCCCGCGGGCTGGACCTCGACCGACGCCGCCGGCCTACCCATCTTCCCGGCCATCATCCGCTTTGACGAACTCCAGCGCGGCATGGTCGAGCACGCCATGCGTTTCACGGTCAAGAACACACGCCGTGCCTACGTCTATCCAGCCACGCATTTCGCCAGCAAAAAGACCGATGAAAACCTGCCGCGCATGGGCGAACGCTACCGCCTGCGTCAGGATTTCGACACCGCTGGCTTCTCGCCGCACGCCAAGGCCATTTTGAAGGGCCTGCAAAAATACGGCATGTTCATGGCCGACAACGGCGGCGACTGGCGGCTGTCGGTGGCGCCGGACAATCGGATCAAGGGCCTGGACGAATTGCGCAAGGTGAAGGGCAAGGACTTCGAAGTGATTGTGCCGACGGGGGCGGATGAGGGGCCGCGGGGGAAGAAGTGACAGCAGCAAAGCCTAGTAGACCGTCAACTCTTAATTTGCGAGTTCCAGAAACGCGGTGACGAACTTGGAACCGCGTTCACTTCAGGATTCGTTTCATTTCAACCCCCCCTCAGATCCCTGTGAAATGAATCCGGAGATATGCCGAACCGGCATGCCAAGATGCGCATGCGCAAGATATTGAAAATAAAGACTTTGCGATGATTTTCGCATACGTCGGCCAAAGATTCATTTCAGGGGGTGCCCGCCGTCGAGGACAATCGAAAGGCCGTCTCCACTGCTGAGGGGCGAGTGGGAATCGTACATTCCAATCTCATCACGCCCTTTCAGGGCGTGCCACCTGCCGACTGCAATCCTGATTCCTCGAGTCTGGGCTGTTGTGATCATCGCCGTCAGCCGTCAACCCCAGCACCGGCCGTGCCTACCTCGAAAAACGCCGATGGCGATTTGACGACCATGATGAAACGCAAAAGTGTGGGCGAAATGGTTCAATAGGATATACACAGGTTTCGGCGTCAGCAGAAGGGGACGGCACCAACGAGCGTATCGGCACGCCCTTGCGCTTTGCGAGTTAGCCCAGGATGCGCGTGCTTTCAGGGCGTGCCACCCAACGTAACAGCAACACGAGCAAGAGGTTTTTCCCTTGAGGCCAGACGTGCGTCCCGTTACAAGCTAATTGTCCAAAATGGCATTGACATTTCAAGTCTCAACATTTTAGGAGAACAAGCCATGCGAATCCGCGACCTCGTGGTGGTCATCAGCTTGATATTCGCCACGTGCCAGTTCTTGGCGGTGCCGAATGTATTATCCCAACCCCCGAAGGCCAAATTGGCGGATTTGGAAGCCGAACTCGCAAAGGCGCGCGCCAAAGTTGCCGAGCTCGAAGGCAAAATTGCTGAGATTAAATCCGGCAAGGATGCTGACAAGAAATTAGCGGGCGCAATAGTGATGAGTTACCTAAGCGCGGACGGGTGGGAAAAACGCTTACCCTTCGTTTTAAACCCTGAAAAGGTCGAGCCGCTTATGCGCGTGCATTACAAAGGCGGCAATACCGCAAGCAGGGATACAAATATCCTGACCGTAGATCGAGACATCCAAAACGAAAACATTTATTTGGTAACGGCTGAAGACAAAACGGGCAAACCATACGGAAGCGCTTTCGTTGTGCGCAAAACGACGGACGGCTTCAAGGTTGACTGGCCAGCGTCTGTTGGTTACAACGAGACGCCGCTAGCTGGTCTTCGTGCCAACTTTCCCGACAAACCCGTCAAAATCAGAGTTCTTGCCAAAATTGGCGATTACTACAATTTTGAGTATCAAAATGCAAAAAACACACATTTTAATGTGAGCCTGCGCGATCCCAAACAAGGGAATTTACCTGGATATGTTGCCAAGACCGCCGAAGAGGGTAAACGCCTTTATGAACTTCTTAAAGATGGCAAAGATCACGAGCTAATCGTTGAAATCACTGCGCTTGGCCCGGGTGGCGGATCCATCGACGCCGGGCATGGCGTCGCTATCACGCGCGTTGTGAGCGAATCGTGGTATGATCCTTCCGAAAAATGAGCATGGCAAGCAAACCTCCCGCTGTTGGCAGGAGGGCTTCGGCATTGGTTCCCGCATTCCCAAAGCTCTGGCTGTCGGTAATCCCTTTTGCGCAAGGTTAACTCCGGGCCAGAAAATTAAATGCGGTGAGACACTGCCGGCGACGGAGGTGAAAATGGGAACCCTAGAGATCTTCCAATTTTTGACTGTCGGATTGGGTAGCGGCTTTTTAGTGACGGCTATCAAGTTGTATTTAGATGCCCGTTCGGCTGCACGGCAGCGAGAAATCGGCTACCTCCAAGACCAGTTGCGGTTGCTTTACTCGCCCCTGCACCTGCTGGCCACACTAAACAAAGAGCACCTCAAAATCACGGAGAAACTTCAAGACGCGCTGAACCCGAAAGCGACAGCCAAGCCGCAACCAGAGGATGTCCCGGCGGCAAGTGGTGCGGAGTCCGACCAGATTATCAAACTATCGAACGAATACGCTACTAAGTTCAAAGAGAACAACGCCAAGATGAGGCAAATACTGGAGGCCAACTGGAGTCTGATCGACGTGGATGATGTCGATCTGCTCTTGGCCTTCGTCGTCGACTGCGTGAGAATGCAGGTTGAGGTCGATGAAAAGCACTCGCAGGGTGTCGCAATTCGCGTCAACCAGCGTCTTGGCACCATCTTTTACGTCAGGCCAGGTTTCACAGAAAGAATCACGGCGCAGTGGAACGCCAAGCGACAGCGCCTGAGCAAATTGTTGATGCGACGGACGACGGGTGGCACGCCCTGAAAGGGCGTGAAGAGCCTACATTGAACCAATCGCTATCACGCCCTTACAGGGCGTGCCACCCGCCCGTCAAAGATGGCAAATGCGCGACACACGCCGGAGCCAACCATGATTCGCATTTTGTTTTTCGCTGTTGTTGCGTTTGCGCTGTTTGGTTGCAACAGGCGCGAAGCAGCTGTTCAATCGAACGGGCAGGAAAAACCAAACCCCACATTGACCGATAAAACAACTGCGGCCCTGAAAACGAATCCCCAACACTCAATCGAGTTTGACCCAAAGAGCGCGGAAAACACCCTGGTTTGGCTGTTGAATACACACGCTCCAATTCGCAATGCCCCAAAAGAAAACGCTCTTGTTTTGCAGGACGCGCGGAAGGCCTACAAAGAACAATGTGTCGCCATCGCCGGCAAGGAAATCAAGTGGCTGGTTTCTGTCAGGTCAATCGGAGCCGACAGGTTCATCGAACCTATTCCGGTAAGTGCGTCGGCATCTGACGGAACAAATGGCGCTTTAAGTATTAGCAACGAGCCGTCAATGAAATTAGCCAAGGGGGGCAAAATCGGCCTATCGATCTCTGATATGTTGCCCAAATCAACTGGCAACGATATGGATTGGCTTAAGAATCTCCGAACCGGGAGCAAAATCGTGGTGAAAGGGAAAATTGTTATGCAGGTCGATCTTGGGCAAGCCGCGAAACTTCCATTTAATCCAACTCGCCATAGCGCGACCGGCCCCATTGAGTGGAACTTTCTGGTTCACCTTAAAGACTGCGATATTGAACCAATGGCCCATGACTGACGCAGCATTCAGGCGTTGCTGTCGACGGGTGGCACGCCCTGGCAGAGCGCGCATTCTTCGCTAACTCGCAAAGCTCAAGGGCGTGCCGAAACACCCGTGGCTGCGTCCCCTTCTCCTGACATTGTAACGAACGCCGGAACACGGACCGCGCCTGGATGCTTGGCAGATTTCACCACGAGGCTGCTTTATGTATCGCGCAATCGTGTTTGTGCTTCTTCTTCCGGCTGTGGCCAGCCTCTTTGGTGGCGGCGGCGAACAAAAACAACCGCCCCCCCCAAACCCAACGCGTTCACCGACATCACCACCCAATCCGGCATCGCCGATCTCGTAGCCCAGAAATATGACAAAAACCCCAAATGGTGGTTGAGCGGCTTGCACCTGGTCGATCTCGACGGCGACGGCAAGCTCGATCTTTTTCTGAGCGCTCACGGCGGCGGTGGTGCGCTGGCCGCGCTCAACGACGGCGCCGGCCACTTCAAGCTGGCGCCGGGAAATTATCCGCCCACCGAGATTCACCTGGCCTACGATGCCGACGAGGATGGCAAGGTCGATCTGACCATGACGTTTCAGGACGGCGGCGGCAAGTGGTGGCTCAATCGCAGCAAGCCCGGCCTGCTCGCCTTTGAAGGGACCAAGATCGAGCGCGGCACCAACACCGCTCGCCGTCAGGCCATGATCGACCTCGACCGCGACGGCAAGGTCGATTGGCTGCGCGGCACTCCCGGCCGCATCATCGTCGAGCGCGGCGACGGCAAGGGCGGCTTCGTCAAGAGCCACGAGATTGCGGTGGGCGACAAGAGCGGCCAGGCCGAGGTGCTGTGCCTGCCCATCGACATCGACGGCGACGGTTGCATCGACCTGCTCGTCGAATGGGGCCACTACGGTTCGCCCCCGAGCAACAGCCGCATTTTGCGCAACGACGGCAAGATGAACTTTACAGATGTCACCAAGGAATGCGGCCTCCCCTTAACTGGCGTGTCCATCAAGGGCGCCGGCGATGTCAATCGTGACGGTTTTCCCGACCTGTTCGTGATCGAGAACAAAGTCCCGCAAATTTACCTCAACGACGGCAAGGGACACTTCACCAAAAAAGTCGGTGCCCTCCGCGGCATGGAGAAAACGACGCGGCCCGCCTATCCCTCTTGGGGCCTGGCGGTTGTCGTCGATCTGGACAACGACGGCATTGCCGACATCCTGTGGAACGGCCGCAACTTCCTCTGGGTTCTGCGCGGCACGGGCGACGGCCACTTCGAATACATGAACAAAGCGTGGGGCATCAAGGACACGTCGGCCGCCTCGGTGGACGACGGCCTGTGCTTCGGCGACATTGACAGCGACGGCGCTCTCGACATCATCGGCTACACGTCCATCGACAACCAGCGTCGCATTGCCGTTTACCACAACGATCTGCCCAAGCAGAACTGGCTCAACGTGCGGCCGATCGGTCGGCCCGGCAACCGCGGCGCCGCGGGCGCCAAGATTCGCCTGACTGCCCCCAAGACCGGCGAACTGCTGTGGTACGAACAGGTGGCAATCTACGATAGCCAGGCAGCCGCCAGTTATTACAGTTATGCCGTCACCGAGCGCCATTTCGGGCTGGGCCAACGCAAAGAGGTGGATGTGAGCGTCGAGTTCTATCCGTCAGGTGTGCGCGTGCAGCAAAAGGGTGTGCGCGCAGGCACGACGGTGGAGATCGCGGAACCGGCGCCAAAATAGCTGCCCTTCGTCGGGGAGCTCAGGCCGGTCGGTCAGTCGCAGCCGAGAAAAAACAGTGATTTTTTCGCTCGACCGCCGCCATTGGTTGCGTTAGCCTGGCCGAAAGTGAAAGATGTCGATACACGCAATCGGGAGCAACCATGATTGGACGAATAGCCGTTGCTGGTTGGATTGTGTTTGCCGCGCCGGCGCTTGGAGCGGAGCTGCGCGTGCCCGCGGCGACGGCGTATTTGTCACCGAATGCCGAAGGAGCGCAGGTATCGGCCAAGCGCGGCATCACAGGTTGGCGCGATCCCAAGGTGAAAGTCTTGTGGTTCGGCGATATTAAGTCGCCGGGCAAACTGGTCGCGTCGGTTGCGCTGCGCTTGCCCAAAGACGCGGCTTTCAAGTTGCGGCTAACAGTGGACGGCCAAACCCATGAAGCGACGGCCAACGGCTCGGGGCCGCAACAGGTCGTTACCGTGAAGTTTGGCGACTACGCCATCGCCAAGCCCGGTTACCAAACGTTTGCCCTGGAATCTCGGAACACAGCGGGCGGCCAGGCAGCGGAAATCGACTCCTTGATCTTGGAGGGGCCCGCAGTCGAAGGCGCTCATTTCAACCTCGATGCGCGCCGCAATGCCGCTTCTGTGCATCTGAACTATCAGACGCCCGCCGATGCCAAGATTGTCTGGTTTTACAGTGAAGTAACCGCGCTCAAGGATCCTGTCACGACCTTTTACATGGCTTGCGGCTTCAGTCGGGGTTATTTCGGCATGCAGGTGAACAGCCCCAAGGAACGGCGGATCATCTTCAGTGTCTGGGATGCAGGAACCGGAGCATCAGCCAAGGACCGGTCCAAAGTGGATAAGGAGAATCAGGTAAGCCTGGTGGCCAAAGGAGAGGGAGTTACCACGTCGATTTTCGGCAATGAGGGAACAGGCGGCCACAGTCACTTAAAATACATGTGGAAGACCGAAGTGCCGCAGCGCTTTTTGCTCACCGCCGAACCTGCCGCGGACAAGTCTACCATTTACACGGGCTATTACTTTCATCCCGACCAAAAAGCCTGGGTGCTCATTACCAGCATGAAGGCCCCCAAGGATGGCGGCTATCTGAAACGACTGCACGGATTCAGCGAAAACTTTGGCGGCAGCACCGGGCATCTGGAGCGCAAAGCTCTGTACGGCAACCAGTGGATTCGCACCGCCGACGGACAATGGACCGAGTTGACCGCCGCGACCTTTAGCCACGATGCCACCGGTAAGAAAAACCGCCTCGACCGCTACATGGGCATTCAGGACAATCAATTCTTTCTATCTCACGGCGGCTTCCTTCCAGGAACCGGCACTTCGGGAGAGCGGTTCACGAGGGCCGGCGGCGGCAAACCGCCGACTATCGAGTTGCCGAAGCTGAAGAACTTTTGACAGTGATTCCCGAAAACACCGCTTGAAGGGAGGACAATGTCCGCCGTTCGCTGGATTACACTGGACCCCGCCCACTTCCACGCTGCGCTCGTGCACAAGGAAATCTACCCGCAGGTCGCACCGCAGGTTCACGTTTACGCTCCGCTTGCGCCTGACCTGTTCGCCCATCTCGCACGGATCGCTGGCTTCAACAACCGAGCCGACCAACCCACGAACTGGGAGTTGGAGGTTCATGCCGGGCCGGATTTCTTGGCGCAGATGCTACGCCAGAAGCCCGGCAATGTTGTGGTTCTCTCCGGGCGCAATCAGATCAAGATCGACTACATCCTGGCGGCCCTTGAAGCCGGCCTCCACGTCCTGGCCGATAAGCCCTGGATTCTTGTCCCCGAACAATTGCCGAGTTTGCAACGTGCCCTCGATCTGGCCGAGACGCGCAAGTTGGTCGCTTACGACATCATGACCGAACGCCACGAAATCACCTCGATCCTCCAGCGTGAATTGATCAATGACACCGACATTTTTGGCGCCATCGTCTCAGGCTCCGAGACGGCGCCAGCCGTCTTGATGGAAAGCGTTCATTACCTGTGCAAAACGGTCGCGGGAATGCCGCTGAGGCGGCCGCCGTGGTTTTTCGACGTGCGGAAGCAGGGGGAAGGGCTCAGCGACGTCGGCACCCATCTGGTTGATCTCGTGCCGTGGATGCTCTTTCCCGAAAAGTCGTTGGAGATTGATCGCGATCTCTGCCTGCTGTCGGCGTGGCGTTGGCCCACGCTGCTGACCCCGAGCGACTTTCAAAAGGTGACCGGCGAGCAAACCTTCCCCCACAATCTTGCAACCGAGCTAAAAGCGGGCCAACTCGAGTATTTCTGCAACAATGAAGTGACCTATCGCTTATGCGGCATTCATGTGAAGCTCAGAGCGCTGTGGGATTTCGGGGCCGCACCGGAAAGCGGCGACACGCACCTGGCTATTTTTCATGGCACCAAGTCGCGCGTTGAAGTGCGCCAGACGGCCGAGCAGAAGTTTACGCCAGAGCTGTACGTCGTCCCGCATGGCGACGCAGGCCCGATACGCCACGCTTTGAAAAAGAAGGTTGCCGCACTACAAACGCGCTTCGGCGGTGTTGGTGTCGAAGATCAGGGAGCTCGGCTGCGCGTGACAATCCCCGAGCGATTTCGTGTCGGCCACGAAGCCCACTTTGCCGAGGTGACGCAAGCGTTTCTGGCCTATCTCGCCAATCCTGGGACGCTGCCGACGTGGGAAAAGCCCAATTTGATGGCGAAGTATTACGTGACGACGCAAGGGGTCATGCGTGGGCTACTTCGCGGATCCGCTGGCGAGGCTCCTT
>DASRAT010000200.1:0-4456 GCA_035638015.1 Gemmataceae bacterium
ATTGGCGTCGTTGACGATCTGGCCCTGAACCATCGAGCCGTTGCTCGACGCGATCTTGTCAAGCTTCGCGTTCGCCGGCAATGTCGGGCTGGGAGTGACCGGAACCTGCACTTTGCCGCCATTCGGCGCGATTTGACGCGATTGCGACTGCTGCTGATCCTTGGGGTTATTGTAATACTCGTTGTAGTTTCCCGGACCGGTCTTGCCGTCCACCACGGGCGGCGGAGGCGTTTGCTGGCCGCCAACGACTGGCGGAGGCGTTTGCTGGCCGCCGACGACAGGCGGCGCCACGGCGCAAGGCGCCGGGCCGGCAGTGGTCGAGCAGCAAGTGGTCTGCGGTTCCCAGTAGAACGATTGGCGGTAGGTGGTCACGGGCACCTGGGCACAGCGCTGCACCCAGCTCTGCACCGGGCAGCATTGTTGCCGGGCCACATACGACGTGCAAGGCGTCGCCACCTGTTGATATCTGCACGAGCACGGATCGTAATAGCAGCTATAGCGGTAGGTCGTGACCGGCTCGTAATACGTTTTGGTCGTATAGGTGGTGACCGGTTCGTAATAAGTCTGGGTCTGATAGCAGGTCACTGGTTGATAGTAGCAGCGCTGCACATACTTGGTCGTGCATTGCTGGCACGGATCGCAGCAACCGTTGGCGGCCGGCGCGCTGTAGGCGCTATACGCCGGACTGTATCCGCTATACACCGGACTAGGCGCCAGGTAATAGCTCGAAGATGACGAATGTGACCGGCAATTCCAGCAAGTGACCTGGAACACGTTGTTCCACGCCGCCTCGGCCGGGCTGGCGCTCACTGTGATCAAACCGAGGGCCATGAGGCCCACGGACCAACGCAAGGGTTTCATGGTACGATTTCCTCCATCAGTTCCAAAGGGTGCGAACGCCTCGTTCTCGTTCCAGGGCTGAGACTGGAAAAGCACCACGGACCCCTCGGCAACGGCTGCGCCATTGGCACCGTCGGCACCTATGGTTCAGCGTAATTCGATTGGGATAGGTGTTGCAAGCAAAGACTGGATGAAATGTGGGGGTTTCTGCTTGAAGAGGCCGCAAAGACGGCAGAGATGGAAAAGTCGATGCGGACGGCCGAGTTTACCTGTTTTGCAATAATTCACGGTATGAAATGGATTTGGCTGGCCAATTCGGGTGCCTCGCAGCCACGCGGTGAATCCGTGTGGCTACACGTCTAATATCCGTCGTCAATCTGCCTGTGTCACTTCCACCAGATTGTCGAAGAACGTCGCCCCCGCGCCTAGGTCAGTCAACAAAGTACTAGTGGTCGCATTGCAATTGACACCGTCCGTCGTGTATTTGTTCCACCATATCCCCTGGGTGACGACCACGCCGGCTTTGACCGATTCGCCTACCACCGCTTTCGCCTTGAAGCCACCGCGGTCGTTGTGGACGCGCACCCATTGGCCGTCCAATATGCCACGCGCCGCGGCGTCATGGGGGTGGATTTCCAGATTCGGCTCACCAGCCATCTTCCGCAAGTCGTCGATGTTGACGAAAGTGGAATTCAGAAACGACGGCGCCGGCGGGCAGATCATTTGCAGTGGATAACGGGCGGCCAGGTCGGGCCGCGTTTGCGGATCTTCGTGAGGCGGCGTGTAGGTTGGCAGCGGATCAAGACCGTGCGCTTTCATCGATGGGCTATGCAATTCACACTTGCCCGATGGTGTCGGAAATCGGCCTTCGGCGAACGGAGCATAATGCTTGGGCAAGTTGAGGCGGACAGGCCCGTTGGCACGCAGGTGCTCCAGCGTAATGCCACGCAAAGACGCATCGCCAGTGCTCAGAGCTTCCGCCGCCAGTTGCTCGTCACTCACGTCAAACAACGTCGGCTCAAAACCCATCGCTCGGGCTAGAATACGAAACACGTCGTTGTTGCACTTCGCCTCCGCCAGCGGCGCGATAGCCGGTTCGTTGGTTTGCAGATACAGATGCCCATAGCTGTTGTGAATATCGAAATGCTCCAGTTGCGTCGTGGCCGGCAACACGATGTCCGCATAATCGGCGGTGTCGGTCTGAAACTGCTCGTGAACCACCGTGAACAAGTCTTCGCGCCGCAGTCCCGCCAGGACGCGGCCTTGATCGGGACACACGGCCGCGGGATTGGAGTTGTAGACATACAAAGCTCGCACCGGCGGTCCCGGCAATTCGCCGTTCAAGGCCTCGGCTAACTGCACCATGTTGATCGTTCGCGTCCCACGGGGGATCAAATCCGGCCGTTCCAGGGCCGCGCCGTTGAGAGGATACAATTTGCTGGTGCTGAGAAATGCTCCACCACCCACCTCTCGCCAGGCGCCAACGACCGCCGGCAAACAAGTGATGGTTCGCACCGCCATTCCGCCGCCGCCGTGACGTTGCAGGCCATAATTCAAGCGAATCAACGAAGGCCGTTTAGTGGCGTAATCGTGGGCCAGGCGCTCGATGTCGTCTTCCGCCAAGCCGGTGATTGCCGCCACCTTGGATACCGGGTACTCACGCAATACTCGTTCACGCAACTGATCGGCGCCCAGGCAATGGCGATTCAAAAAGTCGTCATCTTGCAAGCCATCGCGGAAAATAATGTGCATCATGCCCAGAGCCAGGGCTGCATCGGTGCCCGGCCGAATCGGCAGCCACCAATCACTTTTTGCCGCCGTCTTGCTGCGATAGGGGTCAATGGTAACGATCACCGCCCCGCGCTTGCGAGCCTCGTGCATGATCGTCCACAAATGGATATTGGTGACGCTGGTATTCGAGCCCCAATTAAGGATGTAACGGCTGTGAACGACCGCCTCCGGGTCAATGGCCGCGCGCGTGCCAAGGGTGACGTCGCAACCCGCTGATCCCGCCGTGGCGCATATAGTTCGATCCAGCAGCGATGCTCCAAGCCGATGGAAAAAGCGGCGATCGAGACTGGAGCCTTGTAACTTGCCCATCGTACCGGCGTAGCTGTAAGGCAAGATCGCCTGCGGGCCGTCTGACGATGCGGCAATGTCCCTGAATTTACTGGCGATTGTCGCAATCGCCTCGTCCCAACTGATGCGCTGAAATTGTCCCGAGCCTTTGGCACCAATACGTTTCATCGGGAATTGCAGACGGCCGGGATGATAAACACGGTCGAGGTAGCGGGTTACTTTTTGGCACAGAAAACCGCGCGTGAACGGATGCTCGCGGTCGCCACGCAGCTTGGTGGCGCGGCCGTTTTCGACGGTGACCACCATGCCGCACGTGTCCGGGCAATCGTGAGGACAGACGGCACGCACGGTTCGCAATTCAGCTAAAGCCATCGCTCCAACCTCGCACCAAAAAGCGTCCAACCTTACTCGAAAACGGTCGCTAATGAACTCATTTTTGTTTTTGAAGCACAACCGTTTGTTCAAACACATACAACTCCCGCTGACCGCCGTTTCCATCACTCACGAATGTCGAAGCTTGCTCACCCCTTTGGTCATAATTGTATGCTTGAGCAAAAAGCCGAGAAACCGGCAATTTGTAAGGCTTATAGCCTGGAGCGGTGATTTCGCAATCAAAATCCGGCACTTTCCAACCCATTGGAATCAACCAAAAAAGATCCCATTGTTCGCCCCCAAACTCAATCCCTTGACAAATGTGGCGTAGCCGTATTTGCCCTTTGTCATCGCTTAGGAGATCCTCTCCGGCGACGAAGTTATCAATTGGACAACCGAACGAAGCTTCATCAGTGCCTTTGTAAAAAACCAGACATCTCGCGCCTTTCACCGGCGCCCCTTCAGAATCTCGAATGTTGACGCGAAACTCTCCAGTCGGAAATGCACCGCAACACATCCGATCTGTAGTAATAAATGAAGCGCATGCGAGCAGCCCGCTGGCCACAAGCACCGCCGCGAAAAGCTTAAGCAACAATCGCTTATTTGGTCGTGCCATGTGATTTCAAGCTGTTAGGCTCCGCAGCCATTTTCAGCGCCGCTTCCTCATCAGCGGCGATTTGCATCACGTCATACATTCCCAAAACTCGAAAGCAATGATTGACCATCGGCGGGATCGAATGCACCACGAGCCGCCCGCCGGCTTTTTGAAATCGGCTATGGCAATGCATCAACCAGCCGACTCCCGACGAATCGATGTATGACGATTTGCCCAGGTCCAAAAGCACTATCGTATTGTGGCAATCCGGCCCCAACAGCGCTTCGAGCGGCGTTGCGCCATTGGCAAAGTCGAAGACGGTGATGTCGTCGGCACTTTCGATGCGGGTCACGCCCGCTTCAGAGGCAACCAAGCGCAGCTTCATGACGCACCCTCCTTTGGCGATCGTGCTTTTCACTCATGCTACCACGCCGTGATTGTTTGCTCAGCATTTTTCAAGAAACGCCTTGCACTCATTCAGAATCGATTGGCTTGCCGTCGCCCCCACACGGCTGACGCCGATTGCCCGCACCGCCAGCAATCGCTCGAAATTCCGGACTCCGCCGGCGG
>DASRAT010000201.1:0-5627 GCA_035638015.1 Gemmataceae bacterium
TTACGAACAGGCCAAACGGCTGGCTGCGGGTTTTGATCGAGTCACCTATACCCACGTTTTTCGCGAGGAAAACAAGCGGGCAGACGAATTGTGCAATCAGGCGCTAGACGGCGCCGCTCGCAAGACGGAGAAGCCCAAGGCAACAACTTCGCATGGCAGTGGATCGCGGAAGCCGGCGGCGTTGCCGGCGGGGGCGCGTGAAGAGATTTTGGAATGTTTGCGGAGCGTGGCTTGCGTCTGGTCGGGGGGCAATCCCAATGAGCCACGGCCGGAGGAGGTGTGGGAGCAACTTTGGACGATTTTGGAAGATGCGGGCATATTGAAAACAGCCAAGTAGGCCGGCCTTCCCAGGCCGGCCATGCCGCAAGGCCGGCCTGGGAAGGCCGGCCCACGAAACGCATCAGCGCAATCAATCAACCGCCTACGAGTCGCCTGATATCCAGGAACAAAACAAATATCATCAAGCATCCGAGAATGAGCAACCCGGCATAGGTCGCTCCCACGCGCACGCCTTCCGAGGCGGGTTTGCCACGTAGTTTCTCGTACATCAAAAAGACCATATGCCCGCCGTCCAGCACCGGGATCGGCAGGAAATTGATCACCGCCAGGTTGACGCTGATCAATCCCAGGAAAAACACGAACTGGCCGAAATCCATCTGGGCGAAACGGTAGGCGGTGGTGGTGATGGCCACCGGGCCGCCGAGGTTGTCCACGGAGATTTTGCCGACAATCAAGCCGCGGAGGCTGAAATAGACCTGCATGATGTAACGGAAGGTATCACGGAAGCCCAAAGCAATCGCGTCCACCACGTTGTCGGCCTTTTCAATGCGGTTGTCCGGGGCGAAGATCAGGCCGCGTTCGCTCACGGGCCAGCTGTCATCGATGCGGGGCGTGATCTCGATTTCTTCCGAGCCGGTCCGCTTCACTTTCACCTTGATTTTGACCACTTCCGGCGATTGCATTTGCCAGAACAGGCTGGCCCATTCGCTGCCTTTGATCAATTTGCCGCCTGCCCAGCTGCCTTCCTTGGTGGTGCCGTCAGGCCTGGCGCTGACGAAAAGAATGTCGGTGATCTCATCGTCTTTTTGCAGTGGCGTTGATTTGTCATCGCTTTTGTCCAGACCGTCCACCTCGTTTTTGATGAGGTAAGCCAGGCCCAATTCAGGGATCGCCTGGGGCGAAGACAGGGCCATGGGCAGCACGTGATCGAAACGTAAGCCCATGTCCCATTCCAATTCCACCACTTCCGGCTTCTTCTCGAACACCGGATCGGCTGTTTTGCCGCTCTGGCGCTTGAGTTCCAGCTTGACCATCCGGTCGGCTGTAGGTGGATTGTTGCCTTTTGCTTTCCACAAAGCTTCGGCCCACTGCTTCAACTGGTAGGGTAGGCGGACGGGATCAAGGTTTTCGCCTTTTTTGAAGGTGATTATCTTGCCGTCGGCATCCTTTACTTCCACCGACTCGATGATGTCGCCTTCCAGTTTTTGGGTTTTATCGTCGGCTGGGCTGGCGTTGGGATTTAATGGGCGGGGCGTCAGGACGCCGGCCTTGGCGGCGGCGGATTGCTCGCGGACGGCGACGATTTGGCCCATTTTCATGCGCACGCCCAGGGTTTTGTGGAATGTGGGCAGCACCTTGATGTCCACCGTTTTCTTGGCGCCCTGGGGGCCGCGCTCGACGCGAATGATGACTTCCTTGCCGGCCAGGAGTGACAGGCGGCGCTGGAACTCGAAGAAATCCTTCATGCCGCCGTCGGGGTTGCGTGGATCGGCGGGCAGCAAAAACGCATTGGGATCGTCGGGATTAGTGACGCCGATGACGACGTCGTCAAAGTCGAAGGGTCCCTCAGCTTTACTCGCGGCACTGTTGGGATAAACCGGCGCCTCCAAACCGATGGCCATTTTCTTGGGCACAAGCTGGAGTTTGTTGGAGGGCGAAATGCCGATCATGCGCACCTTGTCCTGGTGCGGTGTGATGTCGTAGGTGATGCGCTGGCTGCTGCCGCGAGGGCGGATGGTGATCTCGATCCTGTCCAGCGAGGCCATGGTTTCGAACTTGAGATCTTCGAAGTAGACCGGCTCGATGCCGTTGACGTTGATGATTTCATCACCGGTGTGCAGGCCCTTGACGAAGGCGGGCTTGCCACTGTCGACGGCCCAGACGTTGGCGGCCAAACGCTGATTGCCCGGTCCCAGGAAGACGGCGGTGAAGGCAACGCAGGCGAAGATGGCGTTCATGACCACGCCGGCCGAGATGATCGCCATGCGCTGCCAGACCGATTTATTTTTGTAGCTGCGTGGGTCTTCTTCGCTGCCGTCGGAGGTTTCGTCGAGATCGACCTGGCCGACCATTTGCACGTAGCCGCCCAGGGGGAAAACGGCCAACTTGTAAGTGGTCTCGCCCCAGGTATAGCTGCAAAAGGGCAGGGCGGGGCCGAAACCGACGCTGAAGGTGGTTACGTGCACGTCGCACCATTTGGCCACCAGGAAGTGGCCCAATTCGTGAATGAAAATGATGAGACCAAGGCCGACGATGACCATGAGGGCGCCGACATAACTGATTTTCAAGACCGCCTCATTGAGGGCAATGCAGGCGATAATCATCACCAGGCCGTATTGGATGGTGGAGCGGTTGACGCGAAACCACTCGCCAAGCGATTGCGGGACGGGGGGGCCTGTTGGCGCGGAGGCAGTTCCGTCGCCTAATGCGGCCGGTTGGCCGGGAGCGATGGGCGAGGTGTTCTTCAAATCGCCATTGTGCTGGTTGTTATCGTTGTGGTCCAACGGTTAGCCTCCTGTCGCGCCCGGCGGTCGGCGGCATGCAGATCCGCCAAAGTGGGTCGGGCGCTGTAGTGATGATGGGCAAGTATATCTCGGCAAAGGCGCGGAATATCGAGGAACGGCAACTCACCGACCAAAAATCGGCTGACTGCCACTTCATTGGCCGCGTTGAGCACGGCCCCGCATGTTCCACCGCTTCGGGCGACCTCATACCCTAATTGTAGCGCTTCAAAGGTCTCCGCGTCAGGTTGTTCGAAATTCCACGAGCCTAATTTAGACCAGTTCACTCGCCTGGCCGGGCCTTCGACTCGATCAGGGTAGGTCAGAGCATACTGAATTGGCAGCCGCATGTCGGGTGGCGAAAGCTGGGCCAGCACCGAGCCGTCGGTAAATTCCACGAAGGAATGGATCATTGATTGCGGATGAATTACGACTTCAATCTTGTCGGGGTCCAGGTCAAACAGCCAGCGCGCTTCGATGATTTCCAGGGCTTTGTTCATCAACGTGGCCGAGTCGATGGTGATTTTCGGCCCCATCCGCCAGGTGGGATGCTTCAGGGCTTGCTCCGGTTTGACATCGGCCAGCTCGCCTTTGCATTTGCCGCGAAAGGGGCCGCCGCTGGCGGTCAGGACGACCCGTGTCACTTCCGCCGCTTTGCCGCTTTGCATGGCCTGAAAAATGGCGCTGTGTTCGCTGTCCACGGGCAAAATGCGGGCGTTGCGCCTGGCCGCCAATTCCATGACCAGCGGGCCAGCCATGACCAGCGTTTCCTTGTTTGCCACGGCGACGGTTTTGCCTGCTTCCAGGGCGGCCCAGGTTCCCTCCAGGCCGGCGGCGCCGACGATGGCGGTGAGGACAACATCGGTTTCGGGATCGCTGACCATGCGGGCGATGGCGTCAGGCCCGCGCAGCAACTCCGTTTCCGGGGGCAATTGCGATCTATCGAGGCGATCCAATGCATCAGGGTCTGTCAGGGTGATCCAACGCGGTTTATGTTCCTGGGCCTGGGCAATGAGCATGTCCACATTGGCATGGGCGCTCAGCCCCAGCGGCGTCAGCCGAGACGGCAAAGCCTTTATGACATCCAGGCAATTGGTGCCAATGGAGCCTGTGGAACCCAAGACGACAACGCGGCGCTTCAAGGGCAATCATCCTTGCAAAACACGAGGAACGAACAGGCATTGTAGGCAAGGGGGGGCGATGGGCACAAGTTGAGTTGGGGGCGGACGCTGTGGCTTTGATTCATGCTCGCCGGCGTTAGTACAATAAGGACGCAAAATGCAGGGCAACGGTAGACACGGATTAACACGGATTTTCACGGATAAAGGTACGAGTTGCATTGCCGCGGTGGTGCGCGTGGGCTGTGATCCTTGAGGAGTTTCATGATGTATCGCATTGTGTTGGGTCTTAGTTTGAATGTTGTCGCACTGCTTTCAGCGCTGTCGCCTTTGCATGGGCAGGATCAACCGAAAAAACAGACGCTGGAAGGCATCTGGATGGGTCCGATCAAAGCCGGGGCCAAGGATGTTCGCATGGCATTTATTGTGACGGCCAAGGATGGCAAGCTCGTTGCCACCATGGATAGTGTGGACCAGGGGGCGAAAGGCATTCCTGTCGCGGAAGTCGTCTTCAAGGATGGCGTGGTCAAGTTCGACATCGCGATTGCCAAGGTCGTCTTCGAAGGCAAGCTCAACAAAGAGGCTACCGAAATCGTCGGCGAATGGAAGCAAGGGGGAGCAGGATTTCCAATGACGCTCAAGCGTGTCGATGAGCTGCCCGTGGTGAGCCGGCCACAGGACCCCAAACGGCCATACCCCTACCGCGAGGAAGAAGTCGTTTATGAAAACAAGAAAGACAACGTCAAGCTGGCGGGAACGCTGACGTTGCCCAAGAGCGGCGGGCCGTTTCCCGCGGTGCTGCTCATCACCGGCTCCGGGCCGCAGAATCGCGATTCGGAGATCAAGGGTCACAAGACGTTCTTGGTCATTGCCGATTATCTGACGCGGCGCGGCATTGCCGTGTTGCGCGTGGATGACCGCGGCGTGGGCGGTTCCACCGGGAAAATCGACACCTCCACGACCGCCGATTTCGCGGGCGACGTGCTGACCGGCATCGACTTTCTCAAGGCTCACAAGGAGATCGACGCCAAACGCATTGGGCTGATCGGCCACAGCGAAGGCGGCATCATTGCGCCGATGGTGGCGGCCCAGTCCAAGGACGTGGCCTTCATCGTCATGCTGGCCGGCACCGGTTTGCCGGGTGGCGACATTCTGATGTTGCAAACCAAGCTCATCATGAAGTCGCTGGGCGCGCCCCAGGAGGAAATCGATGTACATACCAAGCTGCAAGCCATGGTTTACGGCGTCATCAACAAAGAAACGGATCTCGAAGTTGCCAAAAAACTGATTGTGGAGAAGTTCGCCGACATGAAAGCGAAGGCCTCGCCAGAGGACAAAAAACGCTTGGAAATGCGGGAGACCACCGATCTCAAGTTCATGCTCAAGGATTTGGACTCCAAATGGCTTCGCTACTTCATTAGCAATGATCCGCGGCCGTCCTTGCGCAAGGTTCAGTGCCCCGTCTTGGCGCTCAACGGCAGCAAGGACCAGCAAGTGCCGCCGACGGAAAACCTGACGGAAATCGCCAAAGCGCTGAAGGAAGGCGGCAACAAGGATGTCACGACCAAGGAGATGGCGGACCTCAATCATTTGTTCCAGACCTGCAAGACGGGTTCGATCGTGGAATATGGGTTGATTGATGAGACGATTGCGCCGGCGGTGTTGGAGATGATGGGGGAGTGGATTTTGGGGAGGGTGAAGAAATAGGGGGAGGGCAGGGGGGAAGGCG
>DASRAT010000202.1:0-7504 GCA_035638015.1 Gemmataceae bacterium
CGAGAACCTTGCCGGTTGGGGTCGCGGCTATACGGCGTCACTTGGAGTTAAGCGCGGCTGGCCGGCAATAACTCAGTGCCATCAGCGCATAACCCGTCGTCAGGTTGGGATCGGCTTCCATCCATTGCTTGTTATTCACAAAGCTGCCGTCCTTTTGCTGCCGTTTGGCAAGCGCCCCAATGATGTCGCTGCGCCAATTGTGTTTGACCCCCTTGGCATCCACCACTTCATCGACGCCCATCACGTCCAGGCATTTGGCCATCGTGTGGTAGTAGTAGTAAAGCCCCCATTCCGCACGCGCCTCGGGCATGCCGGGGTTTTTGTCCACGGAGTAATTGTTCTGGATCCACTCGTAGGCCTTTTTGACGCGCTGGTCGTCCTTGGACACGCCGCAATAAATCAGGCTTTTGATGCCGGCGTAGGTCATGCTGCCGTAGCCGGGCAATCCCTTGTCGGGGCCGTCATCGTTCACTTTGGTGACGCCGCCGTCGGAAGCGGTGTAAATGAAACTGCCGTCGCTGATCTTGCCAGCCCAGGGCCGGTTGTTAGCTTCTGTTGGAAGGTTCTGGCAACGGCTGACGAAAATCATCGCCTTTTTCATGGCCGGGTCGTCCTTGGGAATGCCGGCGGCGTGGAGGGCGTCGAGGAACATCTGCGTGTTGGAAAGATCAGGCCGCGATTTGGTGTCGTAGCCGGCGCCGCCGTAGTAGTCGTCCTCGAATTTCTTGCCTTCCTCCTCGTCCCACTGGAGCTTTTTGAGAAACTTGACAGCGTCAGCGATGACTGCCTTGTATTTGTCGTTGTTGGCCTCCACCAGGGCCATGAGGTTGATGCTGGTGACGTAGTTTTGCAGCTGAACCTTGGGGTCCTTGCCGGCGATGTGGCCCTTTTCCACATTGATAAGGCTTTCGATGTAATCCAGGGCTTTTTTGGCGACGGGATCGTTGGGGGTGACGCGCTTGGTTTTGAGCAGGCCGGTCAAGGCAACGCCGGTGACGCCGGGGTTGTTGTCGGTGCTCCAGCCGCCTTTGGCGTCCTGGCTGCTTTTCAAATAGGCAATGGCCTTGTCGACGGTGTTGGTCCAAAGTTTGGCGTCGTCGGTCTTGTTTTGGGCCGGGGCTGATGGACAGAGTGCAAAAACGGTTGCCAAGGTGGCGAATCCGGCGACAAGTAAACCAATGAATTTCATGGATGTATCTCCAAAAATAACGAGCGAGCGAACAAACCCATTGTACGCGTTCGGCAATTGTGGTGGAAGCACAAGCAATGGGTAGACGGCATTGGCGCGGGCAATCTAACAGATGAAATTCACGAAGAGGGACAGCTTTGGAAACAAAATGACCCGAAGCGCATGGCTCATGCGCTTCGGGTCAGGTTGTGTCGAGTACCAGGCCGCAAGCGGCTTTAGTCCACGACGGCCAGGACATCGTCCTCGGCCATGATCAGGTATTCCTCGCCGTCAACCGTCACTTCGTTGCCGGCGTACGAGGAGAACAGCACCTTATCGCCTTCCTTCACTTGAAGGGCGGCGCGTTTGCCGTTGTCCAATAGCTTGCCGTCGCCGATGCTCAAGACCTTGCCCTGTTTTGGCTTTTCCTTGGCGGTGTCGGGCAGCACAATGCCGCCGGCCGTTTTTTCCTCGGCTTCCAATCGTTTGACCACAATTTTGTCATTGAGGGGTACGACTTTCATGTCGCGATGTCTCCCAGGTGAAAGGACAAGTTAGTTCGCGGATTGATCGGGTTTCGGCTTATCGAAGAGATTGCCGTAAACCCGGACCAACGCCCGCACCACGGTATAGAGTACGACGTTTTTGCTGACTGGCTTGGGGATCACGCTGTAAACGCGAGCGCGAAACGCTTGTCGCATTAGCGCCTCGTTGTTGTCAGCGGTTACCAGGATGCACGGCAACAAGGCGTTGAACTGCCGAACAAGCTCCAATGTCTCCAGCCCACTCAGCTTCGGCATGTGCATGTCGAACAAGGCGACATGCACAGCTTCATTGTGGATGATGTCAACCGCTTCCTCGCCCGAGCAGGCCAAAAAGGTACGATAGCCCTCAGGCTCGAAAATGTCCCGCAGGACCTCACGGCAGCCAGGGTCGTCGTCGGTAATCAGGACTGAGTAAGGTTTCGCCATCATAATGCCGCTGACCTCGGGCGCGGCAAAGAGCCATGGGGGTCGAATGAGCAAATGACATACCACTGACGGCCCAAGCGAGCCGCTCGATTTAACTCTATACTGTAACAAAACATGAGGCGGGAGAAAAATCAAGGCGGAATACGCCGGCGGCTGCCAGGCTGCTGATTTGCTCTGCCAAATTGACAGCAAACAAGGCAGCTGTTAGCCCGGTCCCGGCATCTTGCCGTCCTTCCAGCCGGCGGCCGGCACCACGGCAGTGGGCAGTGTTCCGGGCATCGTGGATTGGATGTAAGCGGACCATTGCGGCGAGTCGGGCGGCAGGTGCTTGCCGGTGCAAGCCTGCAACGATTCATAGGCGCGATCACGCATGGCAATGTCTTTCTCCGATTTGAGCAAGTAAGCCAATGTTGCCGCCGCTTCGGGATCTTTGAACTTGGCCAATCCCCGCACCGCCGTCAGGCGGCGATCCAGGGTCTCTTGCTTGACGGCTTCGGGCGCCTTGTCGCTGGCTTGCGGCTCCTTAGCAACCAACACCAAGCGTTTCAGGGCCACCGGTCCGCCAGTTTCCGCCAGAGAGGTCAGACATTGCTGGCGAACCATGCCGTTGATCTCGTTGGCGAAGGACAAGGGCTGCAAGTAAACCTGGTCCAGGATGTCCGCGGCGCGTGGATCCTTGAAGTGACCAAGCGTCCGTAGAGCCGCCATTCGGCAGAAGGGCTGATCGCCTTTGGCGGAAACTTCCAGAATCTGCATGACGGAGTCTTGTTCTTTTTGCGAGCCACCGTGTTGCAATGGCTCTTGCAATGCAGCCAATGCTTTATGACGCTCATTGCCGTCGCTGGAATCGCGTAGCACCACCATGGGATCTTTTGAGGTGAACATGCTGCTCATGGTGAAATCATGGCTCATGACATCGTCCCAAAACGTGGCGCAGCCGCACAGGCCCAGGCCCAGGCCGCCGGCGAAGGCGATGGTCATGATCCAACGCCACAGTCCGTCGCGATTGCCGTTAGACGATGTTTGCACCGCTGACCTCCGTGACAAGTGACAAGACGAAACTCACATCGCTTCCCGTTTGATCAATCTTTCGTGCTTCGCCGGCCGTCTAATCGCAGGGGGCGTTGCTATAACTCTCCATCCCCAACCCCGCAAGATCAATTGAACTGCGCGCGGCGTTTGGCCAATTATGATAAAAACCTTATCTTAGTTGCGCTTGGCAGAACTTACTGGTGCGGTAAAATGGACAAGAGGCTAACGCGTACTAAACCGATCAACCTTGTGCTCATTGCAATAATCTCTCCCAATGCCCGACCTTGACGCTGCCGCCGCCGCCCAGCAAGCCATGCGCCTGGGGCTTCTTAGCCTCGAGCAAGTGCAAGATGCCTGGGATGAATTGGGCCGGAAAACCGGCCCGGCTGAGGAATTCCTGCGCTTCATGGAACGCAAGGGTTTCCTTACTCCCTTGCAAAGCTCGAAGCTCCTCAAAGGCGACACGGAAGGGTATTTTCTGGGTGGCTATCGCCTGCTTTACAAAATCGCCTCCGGCAGCTTCGGCCGCGTCTACCGGGCCGACGATCCGAACACCGGCACTGTCGTGGCCGTCAAAGTGCTGCGCCATAAATGGAGCGACGACAAGCACAGCATCGAACTGTTCGAGCGCGAAGCCAAGCTGGGAATTTCCATGCGGCATCCGAACGTGGTGCAAATCTTGGCCGTTAACCAGGACACGGCGTCGAAGCAGTATTACATGGTGATGGAGTTTGTGGAGGGCGGCAACCTGCGCGACTTCCTGACCATCCGCAAAAAGCTGGAGCCCTTGGAGGCGCTCAAGATTCTGGAAGAAGCGACGGCCGGCCTGAGTTACGCATTTTCGCGAGGCCTGACCCACCGCGACATCAAGCTTACCAACATCTTGATTTCCAGCCAGCGTGTGGCCAAGCTCGTGGACTTTGGCCTGGCGGCGGCCAACCAAACCAAGGGGCGCGATGACACACACGTCGAGCGCACCGTCGATTACGCCGGCCTGGAATCGGCCACGGGAGTGCCGCCCGGCGATGTGCGCAGCGACATTTTCTTTCTGGGGTGCGTGTTCTATGAACTCTTGAGCGGCCGGCCCCCTTTGCCGCAAACCAAGGACCCCAAAGAGCGGATGCGCAAAGAGCGATTCAGCAACGTGCCGAGATTGGACCCCCGCGAGGTTAGCGGCCCGCCGTCTCTGTTTCGTCTGGTGGACACGATGATGTCGCTCAACGCGGCCCAGCGATTGCAAACGCCGTCGCAGCTGGCCGAGGCGATTCGCGATGTTCGCGCCGAATTGGAGGGTAAACCCAAGGGCAAACCAGCAGCCAATGCCTCCCCCGGAGGCGCCGCCACGGTAAGCCGTTCTCTGTTTGTGGTCGAAAAAGATGAAGGGCTGCAAAATCAGTTGCGGGAGAAATTCAAGAACCTTGGCTATCGCGTTATGATTGCCGGCGACCCCGCGCGGGCGCTGGACCGTTATCGGCAACATCCCTACGACGCCCTGATTATTGACGTGGGCACCGTGGGCGAAGAAGGTCTGCACGTCTTCGACGTGGTGCTGACCGAGGCCAAACGCCAGCGGCAATTCTGCGCGGGCATTGTGATCTTGTCTGAAAATCAACGCGAATGGGTGGACAAGGTCGAGTCGCGCGAGTGCGTTGGCATTTTGGTGAGACCGGTCAACATGAAGCAATTACAGCAGGAATTGACGGAATTGCTGGCGTTGGCGAAGTAGGCGATCATGAAGCTCTCGGTGGAATCGTGCGGCCCATGCGGGCCATCAACAATTGCATGTCTTCCCACACGTCGCGTTTTTTGTGCGGACTGCGGTGCGGCAACAGAAATGCCGGGTGGTAGGTGCACAGCACCGGAATGCCTCGGTAATCGTGAAAGCGGCCGCGCAGCTTGCCGAGCGGCGTCGTGGTGTTAAGCAGGTTTTGGGCGGCGCAGCCGCCCAGGGCGCAAATGAATTTTGGTCGCAACAATTCCAGCTGGCGCATCAGGTAATCACGACAGTTCGTCGCTTCTTCGGGTTTGGGCGTGCGATTGCCCGGCGGGCGGCATTTGATGATGTTGCAGATGTAAACTTCTTCTCGCTTCAAACCGCAGGCCGCGATGATTTTGTTGAGAAGCTGGCCTGCAGCTCCCACGAACGGTTTGCCCTGGGCGTCTTCGTCGGCGCCCGGCGCTTCGCCGATAAAGCACAACTCGGCGCCCAGGCGGCCGTCGGCGAAGACGGTCTGCTTCCGCGTCGCTGCCAATTCCGGGCAGCGCGTGCAAGCACAGACATTCTTTGCCAATACTTCCAACTCAGTGCGACGTTGCTCAAACGTTAGATCGTCGTGGGGGACTGCAGCTGCCGGTTTGTCGTCAGCATTAACAAATAGTGCTGTGGGAGCTGTCCCTGATACAACAGGGTCGGGCGCGGTTGCCAAAAGTTGCAGTGGAGGTGCAACAGGCAGCCATTCGAGGCCCGCCAATCGGAGGCTTTCCAAATGCTGTGTGGCCTGCCGCCGCAATTGGTCCAAGGTCATGTTGCCGTTGCTCACCTGATTGCCCTCCCCGTCGGTGCATGCCGCCCAAATTCGCTGCCCTTTAGCATAAGCATACTCAATTCGACCTTGACACGCCTCCCGCCACTCTCTATCGTCCGCGACCCATTGCATGAACCAAACTAGCGCCAGCGCGGCCATCCCTCAATAGCGGCAGCCTGCGTTGGCAAGCTCGGAGGACTCGACCGATGAACCGGCGCGTCTTGCTCATGGCGGCTTTGTTGCTTGGCCTGGTCGGATGTTTCAATGCTCAGAAACGGGGCCAAGCGCCGGAGGACAGCGGCGACCGCCTGGAACCGGAACTTAAGGCTTTAAAGGTCATAGGCGACGTAACCGTCGACGCCGGCGGCAGCACGGGCATTGAGATCAGCGGAGTGGGGCTCGTGTGCGGTCTCGAAGGCACGGGAGGCGGGGTGCCGCCGGGCGATTTCCGCAGGATGCTGGAAGAGCAGTTGCAAAAAAAAGGTGTGCAAAATGTTAAGGAAATCTTGCTGTCGTCCAATCACACCATGGTGCTGCTCCACACCGTCATCCCCGTGGGCACACGAAAGGGCGACAAGGTGGACGTCAAGGTGACGCTGCCGCAAGGGAGCAGAACCACCAGCCTGCGCGGCGGCTACCTTTATGAGAGTCCCATGATGGACTACCAGGCCAGGCAATCGCAGCAAGGCGGCATCAGTGTGCTCAAGGGGCATAATTTGGCCCATGCCGCCGGACCGTTGTTTGTCGATTTCGGCGAAGACAGCGAAGGGGCACGGCTCCACGGCATGATCTGGGGTGGCGCCGTCTCGCACATCGACTCACCCTATGTCCTGTACTTGAAAAACGATAACAATGTCGCCAGTGTCGCCAATGCCGTTGCCAATCGCATCAATTCGGCGTTTCCCGACGACGCCCAGAAACAGTATTTGGTCCGGCAAACCAAGCGGCTGCTGGTGCTGGACGAGGTCGCCAATGGCATCAATGAGAAGTTTCACGCACCCAACGGCCTAGGCCGCGGCGAGACTGCGCTGGCCTCGGGCAATGGCGCCATTCATGTCAATGTGCCATTGGAATACGCCCTCAACCCCGAGCGCTTCCGTGACGTGGTCAAGTTCATCCCCCTGCGCGACAGCCCCGAAGTCATGCTGAAATATCGCAAGAAGCTGACTGAAATGCTGCTCGACCCCAAGGAAACGGTGTTCGCCGCGCTGCGGCTGGAAGCTCTGGGAAAAGACAGCATTCCTGCCTTGCAAATGGGCCTGGGCAGCGAGTTGGCCCTGGTGCGGTTCGCGTCCGCCGAAGCACTGACTTATCTGGGCAGCACGGCCGGCATTGAGGAACTAGCCCGCCTGGCTGAACAACATGAAACGCTGCGTGGATCATGTTGCCTGGCCATGACCAGCCTCAACGAATCGGTGACGCGGACAAAACTGACGGCGATGCTGCAATCCTCCAAGCCGCAAGTGCGGATGGGCGCATTTCGCGCCCTGCTGGTAATGAGCGAGGCAGGCCCGCAGGCAAGCACTCCGCTCAATGGCGAAATGCTCAACGATTCCTTTTGGCTCCATAGCGTAGCGCCGTCGTCAACCACGCCATTGGTCCACATTGCGACTCGTCGTCGAGCTGAAATCGTGATGTTCGGCGAGTCGCCGATGCTGGTGCCGCCGCTGCGGATGCTGGCCGGCCAGTTCACCGTCACAGCTGAGCCTGGCGACACTCGCTGCACCGTCAGCCGCTATGTGGAAAGCGCCGGCAATCCGACCCGCAAGCAATGCGGCTTTAAGCTGGAGGATGTCGTGCATACGATG
>DASRAT010000203.1:0-2630 GCA_035638015.1 Gemmataceae bacterium
CTCGACAAGTTCCGCATGGTGAAGTTGCTTCAGGAACAGCAGCACGTTGTGGCCGTCACGGGCGATGGTACCAACGACGCACCGGCCTTGAAGAAAGCCGATGTCGGTCTGGCGATGGGCATCGCCGGCACCGAAGTCGCCAAGGAAGCCAGCAAGATTGTGTTGCTCGACGATTCCTTCGCCACCATCGTCAACGCCGTCCACTGGGGCCGTTCGCTCTATGAAAACATTCAGCGCTTCATTCAATTCCAGCTCACCATCAACGTCTCTGCACTGGCGATCTACTTGCTCGGCACATTGTTATTCCAGGTCGAGGCGCCGTTTACCGTGCTGCAACTGCTGTGGATCAACGTCATCATGGACACCTTCGCGTCGATTGCGCTGTGCAGCGAACCACCGCGGCCGGGCATCATGGATCTGCCCCCGAAAAAGCGCAACGAAAGCATCGTCACCCGATCGATGGTCATGACGATTTTTACCACCGCGGCGTTTTTCGTCGTGGTTATGCTGGGGCTTTTGCTGGTGATGAAAGGCACGCCGCAGTTGCCGGGCTGGCTGGGCGACCACGACGGACCGTGGGCCGTCGAAGTCGGCGGAAGCCGGCTGGCCGCGGATTGGAGCGATTTGGAAAAGGACCGCGCCTGGAATGAGGACTGGTACATTCGAGACAACCCCGCCAATCCCTTGCTCAAGGACGTGGCCGGGCGAAAGGTCGAAATCGCCTTCACCGTGCTGCAAGTCAGCATCTTCTTTTCGGTTTACGTCTTTTTCCAGGTGTGGAATCAGATCAATTGCCGTTCGCTCACACCTGAAGTGAGCGGCCTTTATCGCCTGCTCCGCAATCCCATTTTCATCGCGATTGCGCTCACGGTCGCCATCGGCCAAATACTTATCGTGACCTTCGGCGGGCCAATTTTCAAAGTTCAACCGCTCACACTACGCATGTGGTTGGCGATCGCCGCGGGCACATCGTCGGTGATGATTGTCGCGGAAATCGTTCGCCGCTTAAGGCTGTTGATCCGGAAACGGCGCCCGGGACGCTAACGAAAGGCACACCGCCAACCAGGCAATTCCAATCGCTGCTCCGCCCATCACATCACTGCACCAATGGGCTCGCAAATAAACCCGGCTCCAGCAAATCGTCCCGACCAATAACACCATTGCCGCCGCCAACCCCATCTTGGCCCAGCGCTTGCGTAACAACACAAACCCGACATAAACCAGCGTTCCATAGCCAATGGTGGATCCCATCGAATGTCCACTGGGATAACTTGCATTACGTTCCGTCACCGCTTCATCGCGCAGATGCTCCCCAGGTCGCGCCCGATCCACAAATGCTTTGCCGCTGACATTCAAAACGCAACCCATCGCCGCCGTCAGTACCCAAATCCCAGCCAATCGCGGATGGCCGCATATCAAGAGAAGCAGTGCTCCAAAGACGGCGAACGATGTCATCGCCGGCACGCCGCCGGCGTCCGTTGCGGACCGGGCAAAGTCCAACACTTCCGGATGGTTCTCGGCGTGACCCTTGGCTGAGTGGGCCATCTCCTCATCAAATCGCCATACCGCACTGTCAGAGAGCGTCACCTGCCACGCCAACGCCGCAAATACGGCCAATCCCCCGGCGCCGATTGCCCAGGCTACCCAGTTAGCACGCATGGCACACCCTTTCCCCAAATGCCGCACTTCCGAGGCTTGCCCACTTCAAGGATTTTTCCACGTCGGCCGATAGGGCTGAGAGCAGCGTAAGTGCGCCTCTGGCGACGGAACGTCTGAGTAAAGCATCGAGGGACATGATGAGCAACCCCATCTCGCGGCGCGATGTGTTGAAACTTACGGCGGCGGCAGGCCTGGCCACTGCAGTCCCCTCCACTTCCACCGAAGCCACCCAAGGACTGAGATTGTTCGGTCCCGCTCCCGGCTGGGTCACAGGCAATCTCACCGGCGCCGCTGCACTTACTGAGGCACTCAAGCAAGAAGGCTGTTGTGTGGTGTTCGGCATCCCCGGCGCACAGGAAAACGAGCTCTGGGACACCTTCAAAGCCCGTAATTTGCCGTATCACCTGGTCACTCACGAATTCTCCGCCGCCGCCGGCGCCGACGGTTATGCTCGCAGCACCGGCCAGCCCGGCGTGCTGTGCGTCGTCCCCGGCCCTGGCGTCACCAACGCCCTCACCGTCCTGGGCGAAGCCCTGCTCGACAGCGTGCCCCTGGTATGCATCGTCGGCGACGTGGCCCGCGGCGACAAGTACCGGCCGTTCCAGATTCACGGCTTGCCCAATATCGGCCTGCTGCAAAACGTCTGCAAAGAGGTGATCGACGTCCGCGGCGTGGGCGGCATTCCGTGGGCCATTCGCCAGGCGTTCCGCGTTGCCCGCAGCGGCGAGCCGGGACCGGTCAGCGTTGTCATTCCGTACAACCTGCTGACAACCGCCCATCACTACAACGACGGCCCCCTGGGACCAATTCCCATTCCCGTGGATGACGCCAACTTCGCCCGCGCATTGTCACTCTTGTGCGATCAACGCCTCCGCGTTGGCATTTACGCCGGCCTGGGCTGCATGGATTATTCGGCCAGTTTGGTTCGCGTCGCCGAGATGCTGCAAGCCCCGGTCGCCACCAACCTGTCA
>DASRAT010000204.1:0-2860 GCA_035638015.1 Gemmataceae bacterium
CGCGCTCCGCTTCGCGTCGCGGCTAAGCGATCAAAAATCAATAACAATGAAGATCGTTGCATGGACTCTCCAAGGCCGCCGCACGTTCTCCTTTGCGTCCAGCATCTCACCAAGCGCTTTCCTGGTGTAACGGCACTTCACGATGTCGGCTTGACAGTCCAGCGCGGCGAAGTGGTGGCGGTCGTTGGCGAGAACGGCGCCGGCAAAAGCACCTTGATGAAAATCCTCGCCGGCGTAGAGCGGCCCGACGCCGGCAGCATTGAACTGGACGGCAAACAGATACACATTGGCAGCGTTCACGAGGGTTTGGCGTTGGGAATCGTCTTGATTCACCAGGAATTGAACCTCGTTGAGAATTTCGACATCGGCGCCAATATCTTCCTGGGCCGTGAGCCGCGGCGTTTTGGTTTCTTTAATCGCCGACGGATTGATGCGGACTCAGGCCGGCTGCTGAATTCCATCGGACTGGCGGTTTCGCCGCGAACCATTGTCGAACGGCTATCCATCGGCCAGCGGCAAATGGTAGAGATCGCCAAGGCCTTGTCGGTCAACGCCCGCATTCTCATCATGGACGAGCCTACCTCCAGTCTGTCGCATCACGAATCGGAAAACCTTTTTCGGGTCATCGGCGATTTGAAACGGCAGGGGGTCAGCATCATTTATGTCTCGCACCGCTTGGCGGAAGTTCAGAAGCTGGCGGATCGCGTGGTTGTGTTGCGGGACGGCAAAAACTCGGGGGAGTTGACTGGCGAGGCGATTCGGCCCGAGCGGATGGTGTCGCTCATGGTGGGCCGGGACGTGTCGCTGTTTTCGGGCCAACGGCCAAGAACGCCGGGCAAAGTGTTGCTCCAGGTCGATGGGCTGCGGACGGCGGCACATCCGCGGCAAAGCGTGAGTTTTAACGTTCGCAGCCATGAGATTGTGGGCATTGCCGGGCTGGTGGGGGCAGGCCGGACGGAATTACTGCAAGCTCTGTTTGGCATTGAACGACCGCGGGGAGGAAGCATTCGCGTGGCCGGCGTTGTTGTGAAGAGCAAGCACCCGCGCCATGCGATCCGGGCGGGTTTGGCGCTGGTGCCGGAAGACCGCAAGGCCCAGGGCCTGATTTTGGAAATGGCGACGCGGGAAAACATCGGGCTGGCGGCGCTGAACCGTGATGCGCGGGGAGGGGCGTTTATCAATTTCGCCGGGGAACGCAGCAATGCGACGGCGATGATTCAAAAATTGCAATTGCGGCCGCCCAATCCCAGGCAAATCGTGCAAAACCTTTCGGGAGGCAATCAACAGAAGGTCGTGCTGGCCAAGTGGCTGCTGCTGAAGCCGCGAGTGTTGCTGCTGGATGAACCGACGCGCGGCGTCGATGTCGGCGCCAAGGAGGAGATTTATCATCTCATTGAAGAGGCGGCTCACGCCGGGGCGGCGGTGTTGTTTGTCAGTAGCGAGTTGCCCGAGGTGCTGGGGCTGGCGGATCGAGTGTTAGTCATGCATCAGGGCAGAATAACAGGAGAATTGGCGAGAGCGGACGCGACCGAGGAGCGGGTCATGCGCTTGGCGACGGGCGAGAGTCTATGAAGAAAACCTTGGGCATTTTTGGTGTATTGGTGGTTGTGATTGGTTACGCCTCACTGCGCGAAGGGGAGGCATTCCTGTCGGCGTACAACTTGCAGAACATTCTGCAACGGGCGGCGCTCTACGGCATCCTGGGCATTGGCGTGTCGTTTGTCATCATGTCGGGCGGCATCGACCTGTCCATCGGTTCGGTGGTTGGCCTGGTCGGCTGCATTGCGCCGCTGGTGTTGACCAGGTTGCTGAAAGAGAACATGGCCGAGGGGGTTGCAATTGCAATGACCTTGTTGGCGTGCCTGGCGGCGACGGCGTTGATTGGTTTGGGCCACGGCCTGTTGATAACGAAAATGCGGTTGCAGCCTTTTGTGGTGACCTTGTGCGGCTTGCTGGTTTATCGCGGCGTGGCTCAGTACATTGCCGCGGATCGGACGCTGGGGTCGAGCGGTTTTGGCGATTTGCATTACATCGCCAATGGCAAGGTGCCGCTGCCGTTTGTGGAAGGGTTCCAGGTGCCGGTGCCTTTTTTCCTCTTGCTGGGGCTTGGCGTCGTGGCGGCGATCTTTCTCAACTGGACGATTTATGGCCGCTACATGCTGGCGGTTGGCCGCAATGAGCAGGCAGCGCGCTTTAGCGGCATCAGTACCGAACGGATCATTATCTCAAGCTACGTGCTGTGTGCGGTCATCGCCGGGGGGCTGGGCGGCATTCTGTTTTTGTTGTTTCAAAAGTCGATTCAGCCGGACAACCATGGCAACTTTTATGAGGTGTATGCGATTGCCGCGGCGGTTCTTGGGGGATGCAGCTTGCGTGGCGGTGAAGGGTCGATTCTGGGGGTCATCCTGGGAGCGGCGCTGATTCAGGTGCTTTACAATGCCAGTAATGTGCTGGGTTTTCCGACGACGCTTGAATTTGCGACCATCGGGTCGGTTATTCTGGCGGGGGCGATTGTGGACGAAGTGGTAAAACGAATCGCGGCGGCACGGCGGCGGCGCAAGGCGGATGTGGAGTCAGGAAGTCAGGCAGCAAGCAGACCGCACGATGACCATGTTTATCGGCAAACTCAGCAATAAGCGGAGTCGGTCGTTAGGAAGTGCATGACGGTGTGCAACGAATCCGCGAACATGCCAAAATGATAACTCCTTCCTGGAAAAGCGGTTGTGGAATCAGCTAATCCTCGGATTCGTTTGACATGGCTGTGTCCTGTGTCCCACACATGCAATGCAACGCATTTTGACTGGGTGTTGGCCGTCACGGAGCATGGCGTTCCTTGACTCCTGCGCCGCCCTGGTCTAGG
>DASRAT010000205.1:0-16329 GCA_035638015.1 Gemmataceae bacterium
TCAAGGTTCGACTCCAGGACGGTGTTGTTATTGTCGAGGCGGGCCCGGCTGAACTTGGCGTTGCCGTTCCATTTGTTGACTTCTTCCCAGCCCACCTTGGGCAGGATCACGTCCAGCATCAGGTCTTTGCCGTTGTAGCTCCATAGCCGGATCTTGTAGGTCTTGCTGGTGTAGTCATACCACGTGGTGGTTTTGCCGTCGCTGCCCTTGCTGTAGCTGATGTTCATGGCTTTGAGGAGATCTTCAAGCCTGGGGTTGGTAATCTCCTTGAACACTTGCTGGGCGGGAGCGACTGCAGGCAAACACAGGACCGTGGCGGCCGCGACCAGCATCTTGTTGACGGACATCATGGGTCAATCTCCATGTCAAATGCTTAAGTGGGGATGGTCGAAACGCTAGTTTTTTTGCAAGAACCGATCGAAGTCGCCGCATTCGGTGTCGAAGCGGCGAATGAACTGCCGGAACATGTTGTCGGTCATGCCGCCGGCGGCGTCGATCTGGTATTCCACCACGGCGTTTTCGACGCCGTTGACGTTGACCAGCACCGCCCGGCTAAACTTGGCGTTGACGTTCCACTTGTTGATCATGTCCAACGAGGTTTTGGGAAAATAGGCCGAGATCCAGACCAGAGTGCCTTTGAACAGGGTCACGCGCATTTTGTAATCCTTGCGCTCGAAGTCGAAATCCATCTGGTCTTTCACGGTTGGGTGCGGGAAGCGTTTGGCCTGAATGCCCATGTCCTTGAGCATTTGGTCGAGTTGGTCGTTGGTTAATTTGAGGTAAACCTTCTCTTTGGTTTGAGCGGCGGCCGGCGCAGAGGCCGCCACCAGCACCGCCAAACCCACCAACAGGCCGGCCCATCGCATTTGTTTTGTCATTTGCCGTCTCCGCATGCAAAACCGATCCGCTGCGAGCCGCACACGCACGGCTCGGGCCGAAAGGCCCTTTTCGATTTGTTGATTATTTCAAACCGACGCAAACAGTATAAGAGGCCGCGCCGCGCGGCACAAGAGGGCAGTGAACACGAAGGTTGGCTGGTAATCCTGGACGGCCTGGGAAGGCCGTCCTACGACAGACATGTCATGAAATGCGCGTGGCAGTCTTCACCACTACCCAAGGAGTTTCCATGTTCGCTTACACTCCGCTTTGTCTCTGTTTAGTTTTGACGGTCCCAGACGCGCCTGGCGAAACCAAGGCCGACAAGGCCGCGCGGGAGGCGATCAGCAAAGTTCTCGACGATCAAGTTGCGGCCTGGAACAAGGGCGATTTGCTCGCGTTCATGGCCGGTTACGAAAAGTCCAAGGACCTGACTTTTTACAGCGGCGGCACGGTCCTCAAGGGCTGGGACGCCACGCTGGAGCGTTACCAGAAGAAATATCAGGGCGAAGGCAAGGAAATGGGAAAGGTTACCTTCAAGGATTTGGATATTCAGGTGTTGAGCGCCGATAGCGCCATCGTGCGCGGCCGCTGGGAGCTGAAGACCAGCAAGGACATGCCCGGCGGCCTTTTCACGCTGGTTTTCCGCAAGACGACGGACGGCTGGCGCATCATCCACGATCACACATCGAACAACTGAGCGCGGTTCGTCTTTGCGGGACCGGCAAAATCTGGTAAGGAAAATGGCCGCTTGCGGCTTACCACGGAGGGTTCATGTCAAGCGCCCGGGAAATCAGAGCGCTGTTGCTTGTCCTGGCGCTGGCCAGCGTGGTCGCCGTGGCCAGCGCCCGGCCTTACGCCGGCAGCTGGAATGACGGCAGCCGGTTGGCCACTGTCGAGTGCCTGGTGGATCGTCACACGTTGGTCATTGACGATTCGCTATTCGTGGCAGTGCCGGATGACGGCACGCGCAACCCGTATCGCGGTGAGGCCCTTGAAAACGGGACGCTGGACAAGCTTTACATCAACGGCCATTTCTACTCCGACAAATCTCCGGTGCCGGCACTTCTTTTGGCCATTATCTACCAGGCCCTGCAATGGCTGTTCGGTTTGAACGTGCGTTTGCACCCGGAGGCGTTTTGCTGGTGCATGACGGTACTGTCCTCCGGTGTGGCTTATGTTGTCGCGGCGGTTTGCATGTTCCGCGTTGGCCTGGTCGTGGGACTGCCGTTGGTTTGGCGGCTTGTATTAACAGCAAGTTTCGGCCTGGCCACCATCGCAGTGATTTATGTGCAGCACGTCAACAATCACATTCTTCTGCTTGGAGTCGCGGCCGCGCTGATGTTGCAAGCGGCCCAGTTGGCCGAATCCAGCGCGTGGCGGCGCGTGCTGCTGCTGGGCTTTTTAGCGGGGTTAGGCTACACCATTGACCTCGGCGCGGGGCCGCCGCTGCTGTTCTGCACGGGCCTGTTGATCGTGTGGACATGCCCACGTCGGCTTGCAGCTGGCGGACTATTCGTGGCGGGGTCGGTGCCTTGGCTGGCACTACACCATGCGGTGAATTACGCGGTCGGCGGCACGTTTGGGCCGGCCAATGCGGTGCCGGAGTATTTCAACTGGGATGGCTGCCCATTCCACGGTGCGGCCCTCACGGGAACATGGCATCACGAATCGTTTGCAGATTTCGCTGTTTACGCCGTGGCGCTACTGTTTGGCAAGCACGGTTTCGTGGGACACAATCCGGCGTTGTTTTTGCTGTTTCCGGCCACGATTTTTTTGTGGGGCCAGCGTTCCAAAAAGCCAGCATTGTTGTTGGCGGCTGCGTGGTGCTTTGGCACCTGGCTGATCTATGCGGTCACTTCCCGCAACTACTCGGGCGCCTGTTGCAGCATCCGTTGGTTTGTACCTTTGCTGGCGCCGGCTTATTTTGCGCTGGCGGTGATCCTCGCTCAGCGGCCGCGCTGGCGTGCCGACTTCTTGCTTCTCAGCGCATGGGGCACTGTGCTCATGAGCCTAGCATGGTTGCAAGGGCCGTGGGATGGGCATATGGCGCCGGGGTTCTGGCCGATCCTTGGGGCGGGGCTACTGAGCTGGATGTGGCTGCCCTGGCGGCGTAATCGGCAAAAATTCTTGGTTATCGAGCGTGAAATGCAGAATTGCCGCCTCGACGAGACGGCTCAAAATCAAGCCGCTTGACAAACTGGCAAGCTTCCTCCGCCCCATACTCGCGCTCGACAGCTGCGTCCTTGAATTCCACCGCCAGCGGCCCTTCATAGCCGATTTCGTTGAGAGCACGAATCACCGCTTCCCAGTCGATGCCGCCACGCCCGGGTGCGCGGAAGTCCCAACCACGCCGCGGATCGCCGTAGGGCAAATAGGAGTTGAGAACGCTGGTGCGGCCGTTGAGCGTCAGCGCGGTGTCTTTGATGTGAACGTGAAAGATACGGTCAGGGAAGCGGCGCAGAAACTCAACAGGATCCAGCCCCTGCCAGTGAAAATGGCTTGGGTCGAACAAAAAACCAAACTCTTCGCGACCGTCGAGCGCTTCCAGGGTGCGTTCGGCGCTGTAGAGGTCAAAAGCAATTTGTCCGGGATGAACCTCCAACGCGAACTTGATGCCGGCGGCCTGGCACGCGTCGAGGATCGGTTTCCAGCGGACGGCAAAGTCCTTGAAACCCTCGGCGATCAAACGCGCATCGGCGGTGGGATAGCAGTTTACATAATGCCAAATCGGAGAGCCAGTGAAACCGGTCAATACGCTTACGCCGAGCTTCTGTGCGGCCTGTACGGTGGCGACCATTTCTTCCTGGGCGCGCTGGCGAACGCCGTCGGGATCGCCGTCGCCCCACACGTAATCGGCTAAGAGGTCGCCGTGGCGTTCGTCGATTCGGTCACAAACCGCGGTGCTGGTGCGATGGTTACCAAGGACAACCGTTGACAGATCGTACTTGGCCAAAAGGTCGAGCTTTTTCTGGCAGTAGTCGGGTTCGCTGAGGGCGCGCTGGATTTCGAAGTGATCGCCCCAGCACGCAAGTTCCACGCCCTGGTAGCCCCACTCAGAGAGCTTTGGCGCCAGCTCTTCGAGGGGCACGTCGGTCCATTGACCGCTGAATAAGAGAACCGGCCTGGGCATGGGGCATCCTTTGGGCCATTGCTAAGCTGCAAGCGGCAAAACCAGATTACATCATGCCGCCGGGCGTGGGGCCATCGGTGCGTGGCGGTGGCTCGTTCGGCGTGGGTTGGCTGGGCGCGGCCGGTGTAGGCGCCGGCATCCGCATCTGCGGCGGCTCCACCATGTTGAGCGGCGACGGTGCAGGTTTAGGCGGTTCCGTTCCACCCGGCGGCGGCATTCCCGGCGGCGGGAACGGCTGCTCCGGCTCCTCTTCAAGGTGGATCTCGTCCAGTTCGGTGTCGTCCACCTTTTGCCGCATCAGCAGATAAATGATGGTGCTGGCCGTCCAGAAATAACTGTAGCCGAAACCGACGATTACGAGGAAAAACAAGTAGAGCCAGACCGACACGATAAAGGCGCCGATGTTGTTGTGTGCGTTGGACTCATACGACCCGGAATCCACCTTGGCTTCGGCAACCATTTGCCGATGCCCGCGTGTGTTGACCACCTCACGCAACTCGGCATGCGTGCTTTTGTGCAACAGCAAATCGCGCCAGCCAAACGATGTCGGCGCCCAGCGGAACAAATAGGTGGGTTCGCGCGAATCGGCCGACGGCGCCAGACTGACAGCCCACTTGCTGGTGTAAACCACCAAGGAGCCCATGAAGCCGACGAAAAAGACCAGCACCGCGCCGTAAACGACGGCGACAAACGCATACCACAAGTAATGCCAGGGGGCCTGATAGACATAGCTGTACGAACGGCTGATGGCGTCAAAGCTATCGCTGCCTTCGGCGCTGATCGTCGTGTACATCAGCGGCCACCCCACCAGGCCCACCAACACCACCGCCATGATAAGGCCGACCAGCAGCACCAGCGGCCAGAACAGCGGGCCGAGGATGTCCCCGACGGCGTAGGTGTTAGCTTCCAATATGCCAAAAAAGAACAGCACGAAAGTCAGAGCGGCCAAAAACAACAGCGGAAAGATAGGCGCCGTCAAATATGCCTTGTAGCGGATCCACACGAACTTGACCGCATCCTTCAAACTGATGCGCTCATTACTGCGGGCCACCTGCACAGCCGCGATGCGCGTGATGGCCCCTCCAAAGAAGGCCCAGGTCGCAAGCGACCAGACGATAATCAAAATCAAATAAACGCGGTTCCAGAAACCGGCCTGGGCGTCGAACATGAACCGAATCGGCTCAAAGAATTTGAAGAGCGGTTCCAGCAACACGGGCGCCTGGTCTTGGCGGAGCCAGGTCAAAAACCCGGGCCCCTCGCTTTTCCCAGCTGGTGTAGCGCTGGCATGCACCTCGGGTCCCTCGGTGGCGTCAGCTACCAGCAAAACGGGATTGGGACCACGGTATTCGAACCAGGGCAAAGTCTTGAAACGCCCATAGGGCTTGAAATCACCTTTGTATTTGGCAAGCGCCGGATTCCTCGTTAATTCGTCGTATTCCTCGGGAGAATTGGCCAGGTCGGCCACGTCCTTGCGCTCCTTGGGAACCTGGATTTTCTTGCCCGCCACTTCATCGCTGCTCTCGACCATCGTCGGCGTTCCCGCCATCTGATAAGTCAAATACCAGCGGTGGCGATCACGTTTGAATTCCTTCCAGGCCTCGTCTCTTTTGACTTTGTCCGTGCTGGCGCTGTCAGGGTATTGCTTGGAATCCCACATCGGCCTGTCGGCGTTCATGCTGAAAAAAACAGCCGACAGCACCCACCATCCCAATGACATCACCAGCAGGCCAGCGCCTGCCAGCACGAGCTTCTTGGGGTCCAGGGCAATCTTGAATGCGGTGAACAGCTTCGTCCACGGGGCCAGATCCTTCAGAGTGTCCCTGCGCGTTCCGAATTGCTCCTCGGCCATGCCAAGCTCCCTTCAACTGCTGAACAACCCCCGTTCCCGCGGCCGCGCTGCGGTCCAAGGAACGCACTGGTTTTGGGTAAAGTGGGGATTATATGCCGGGAGTGGTCAGTGGCGAGTGGTGAGTGACGAGTGGCAAGTGGCGGGAGACGACAGACCACATCTGTTTAGTGGTGAAAAAAAGCCCGCGGATCTGACCCGCGGGCTTAAAGTGTTTCCATCATTACACACCACTGACCACTAGAATTGGACGCCAAACCCAAAATTGAAGCCGTCAAACACCCGCATGGTCCGTTCGTAGGCCGGCGTGATTGAGCCGAAGTTGAAATCAACTGGCCGGGGCGAGGAGAAAGTGTTGAAATACGCACTGGCCTCGTAACCGACGCGGCACACGAATCCGTGGATGGGATACCACCACAAGTTCAGTTGGCCTTCGACTTCGGGGACAAAAGCCGACAAACGCCGTGCGTGCTGGGCAGCGGTGCTTCTGTCGCCCAGCTCGTATTTCGGCAAGCCTTTCATGAAATCGAAGAAAATAGAGGCCTGCAAATCCAAGCTGAGTGAAAAGGCGCCGGCAGGGGAGTCGCCCAGAAACCATTCATTGCCGACGCCTCCGTGCACGCCGTAAAGCCGGTTGGAGGTTACATTGGTGTAATTGGCCACATCAATGGACGGAATAGTGCCATCGGCCTCCGGATGGGTGGCGGTCCACGTGAAACGCTCCCACATTGACACGATCCTGGGGCCGATAATGCCGTAAGTTCGCCAGCACTCCGACTCTTGCATTGGCACGCGGAAGGTCATTTCCCACAGGTCGAAACGCTGGACAAAGCTGATCGTTTGCAGATCAGTGCCATCCCACAATCCAAACAGGCCAATGGCCGAGCCTTGGCCCGTGGTGTTGCCGGGACCGAAATAGGGAGGCGAGAAATTGTAGACGGGCGACGTGATGAAAGTCTCCGCGGCATTGCCACCGATGGACGTGGGTGGCAGCAAGCTCGCCGTGGCGGAGTAGCGCACATCGAAAAGATGAATCCAGCGCATCTCCACGGCGAGGCCGCTCTCGAAGCGATAGCCAAACGTGAAGTTGAAGCCGGGCTGATAATTCTGCGGGCCAGAAATGTAGTTGGTGTCCAGCGCGACGGCTTTACTGCCGATCCACTGTCCAGGGAACGCCGGAGTGATGCCCAGCGCGGTGGCAATTGAGCCGTCCGCATCCTGGACGCCGCGAAAGCCGATCGGTTCGCTTTTGAGCGGGTTGGTCTGCCGCCAATACATGAACTCGAAGCCGGTGTAAAAGCCGCCCTGCTCGGGATGCGGCCGGCCGAAAGGCCAAGCGATCTCGGGACCGCCGGGCGGACTTTGGAAGGGCGGCACGTCGGTGGCGCTTTGCGCCGTTGCCACGCGCGGCGCCGCCGCGATCCCGATCAATGTTAGCACTGTCAGCCAGCGGATGTGTTTGCGCATGTGTGACCCCCGTCTCCTCCCTATCGAAGGGCGTTTCAGCTGACCCTCACGTTTCCCCCGAGAGGTCAGCTGGCCGTTGCCTTGATCGTGCGGCGCTTGGCGCACAGACGCACGTGCTATTTGCGATATGCAAGGGCCGGGACAATAGCAAATGATGCAGGGGGGTCAAGCCCAAATATGCTGAGGACGGCGGTTTTTTTGGATTTTTTTGGCACTTGTTGTTGAGCATGGGCGTTGCCCAGCCTATAATTCCTTCCAGGCCTATCCAGGCGCCACGTTTCCACGGTTCATCGGCCGCAGATTATTCTTGACATGCCTCGGTGGCCGGTTCACAATGGCAAGTTGATGGGAACAGGAAAGGCGGCGGCTTTTTTAGTGGTGCATGCCGCCAGCAGATTCAGGCAATAACCTCGGCCCGTGGGTGAAGAGCGGTTAGCGTTTCCGGGGTTCTCTTTGAAAGGGAGCAATGGGATGAAAACGTTTTTGAATCGGCTCAAGATCGAGCATGTCGCCGGCGCGCTCGCCTTGGCAGCGTGGGCGATGACGGTTGAGCCTGCGTCGGCCCAGCTGCAACCCAGCCTACGGGTTAACTCAAGTTCGGCCACTTTCCGGCCGCCAACTCCGACGATCAACAGGCCAGCACCAACCGGGCAACAAATTGCTGGACAGGTCATTGTCCAAACCGGTCCCAACTACATTGGACAGTCTGGCCCTGTCTCCCTGGTTAGTACCACGAGCCTGGCAGGTGGCGCCGGCGGTGCAATTAGTTCACTAGGGGGCATCGGTGGCGGGCTTGGCGGAATTGGAGGTATCGGCGGCCTTGGTGGAGGGCTTGGCGGAATTGGAGGAATTGGGGGCATCGGTGGTATCGGTTCAGGTATCGGTGGTATCGGAAGCGGCATCGGGGGCGCATATGGCGGCATTAACGGCAGCGTCGGCATCAACGGCAGCATCGGCGGGACCGGCTACGGCGGCATTGGCGGCGCCTATGGTGGCGCTGGTGGTGTGGGCGGCCTTTATGGCGGCGGCCTTGGTGGGCGGGGTATTGGTGGCGTCGGCATGACCGGCTATGGTGGTGGCATTGGCGGCATTGGTGGCGGTATTGGCGGCTATGGCATTGGAGGCGGTATTGGTGGCTATCCTGGCGTCGGCGGCGGTATCGGTGGCATCCCCGGCATCGGCGGCGGCATTGGCGGATACGGCAGCCCCATTGGCGGCATTGGCTTTCCGTTTTAATCTGTTACACTATCTCGCAGATTATCGTTTATGCTAACTCACTACACAAAGCTCGCACCTTTCTTGAGAGGTGCGAGCTTTGTGCTTTTGGGACACTGTATTGCTCGGCTCATCTCAGCGCGGACGCCACAGAGTTCCGAATAAGCGCAATGCGCTTGCCGTAACGACAGCCACGCTATGACAGCTGGGCAACAGCGGGGTTTTGCGCAAAGTTGTCATTGACGAGGTGGGCAGGCTGCCGCAACAATCAAATCAGACATTTCACCGCAGGGTCGGATACTCCAAATCAGTGGCACCGGAAAGCCAGCGGGGCGGATCAAGTCTCAAGGGTGCAACAAGGCGGCGAGCTTCTTCGCCTGCCTTATCCGGGGAAGATCTTTTTCCTTGTGAGGTGCCACACATGAACAATTGGGTTTCCATGTTGAAATTTGGCTGCGCTGCGGCAGTGCTCGGCCTACTTTGGTGCGGGCCGGCGCTGAACCAGGCGACCGCCCAACCTCCCAATCTGCGGGGCACCTTTGTGCGTCCGCCGACGCCTCCGTCCCCTGCGCTGCCACGGCCGGCGCCAATCCCCAGCCCTGGCTCCGCGCTACTGCCGACCGGGACCAGTTCGTCCAGCACCACCACCAGCACCACTACAACCAGCGCTGGCTCAGGTTTTGCGGTGGGCAATCCCGGTTACATTGATCCGGCCACGGGCTTACCGATCAATAATCTCTACGGACCAAGCAATTACGGCGGCTATCCTGGAGTACCGAGCTATCCCGGCGCAGTCCCCGGCTATCCGGGGGCTATCCCCGGTTATCCTGGTATCTCGGGTTATCCGAACATCGGCGCCTATCCGGGAATGACCGGCCCCGGCGTCATTGCGCCGCAGCTCAATAGCCGGGGCGCGCCTGTCGTGAACGGCCTTGGCAACATGTACGGCTACCCCAATGGGTTGGGGGCTTATCCGGGTGTTGGCGGCTACCCTGGGAACATTGGTGGCTATCCAGGCTACGGCGGCTATCCCGCCGGTCTTGGCGGTTATCCTCCGGCTTATGGTCCGGGCGTTTATGGCGGCCTCGGCGGCTATGGCCTTGGCGGCTATCCTGGTGCTGGCTATGGCTACGGCGGCGTTGGCGGCTACGGCCCCGGCGGCTTTCCTGGCCTCGGCGGCTACCCTGGCGCCGGCGGCTATCCTGGCCTTGGCGGCTACCCTGGCGCCAGTGGCTATCCAGGCCTGGGCGGCTATGGCGGCCTCGGCGGCTACCCCGGTTTTGGCGGGTTGGGCAGCTCACCATTCCCGTATTAGCACCAGCCTTTTCAAATCACGACTCCCCCCGCAGGCCCATGGGATCATTCCCGTGGGTCTGGTTTTTTTACGAGACCAGTGCGAAAAACAGCTCTTCCAGATCACTCTGGCCATGGGTTTCCCGCAGCTGCTCCAGGGTTCCAGACGCCCGAATCTGGCCGCGGCTGACAATCGCCACGCGGTCGCAGATCTTTTCCACCTCGCGCATAATGTGCGTCGAATACACAATGCACTTGCCCAAATCGCGCAGCCGTTGAACGTTTTCCAGCACGGCGCGAGCCACCAGCACGTCCAGCCCCAGCGTCGGCTCATCAAATATCAGGATCGGCGGATCGTGCACAATGGCGCGGGCAATCGACGCCTTTTGCCGCATGCCCGTGCTCATCTTGGCTCCCAGAATGTCACGGAAATCATTCATCCGCAGCATGGCGAACACTTCTTCCATGCGCGCCTTGAGCGGCTCGCCTTCCAGGCCGTAGAGCCGCGCGAAGTACTCGACCAGTTCCCAGGCGGTCATGCGGTCGTAAATCGCAGTGCTGGCCGACAGGAAGCCGATGTTGCGGCGGACCTCGTTGGGCTCGGTGACAACGTTATGTCCGGCGAGGGTCACCACGCCCGAGGTCGGTCTCAATACCGTGCAGAGCACGCGCATGGTTGTGGTCTTGCCGGCGCCGTTGGGGCCGATGAGGCCAAAGATCTCGCCGGCGACCGCGTCAAAGGAGATGTTATCGACCGCCATCACTTGGCCGCGGCGCAAATCGCGGAAGCTTTTGGTCAGGTTGGCGACATGAATCATCCTGGGTTGGTCCTGTTCCTTTGCGGCCGGGCGCTTTAGGATGACTGCCCGCCGACATTGGCGATTTTCCATCCCTGGGAGGTGCGACATGGCAACGCTGCCTGAGATGATTGATGCGTATCTTGCGGGTCCCAAGACCTTGCGTCAAGCCGTCCGCGGATTGACCCGTGAGCAACAGACGGCCCGGCCCGTCGCCGGCAAATGGAGCACGCTCGAAGTGGTCTGTCATCTAACCGACTTTGACCCCATCATGGCCGACCGCATGAAGAGGATTATCGCCGAGGACAAACCGCAACTTTTGGGCGCCAACGAAGTGAAGTTCGCCGCCGCCCTGGCGTATCACCAGCGCGATATGGAAGAAGAGCTGGCGATTATCGACAATACCCGCCGCCAAATGGCCCGCATCTTGCGAACTTTGCCGCAAGAAACTCTGAGCCGCACCGGCATCCATAACGAACGCGGGCCGCTGACACTGGAACAAATGTTAGCCAGCGCCACCAATCACATTACGCATCATGTCCAGTTCATCGACGAAAAACGAAAGGCGCTGGGAGTTTAATCACCTAGTTGTCAGTTGGCAGTTGTCAGAAAACAAGATTCTGCCGACTGACAACTGGCAACCAATAACACATTTAATGAAACCGCCCCGCCCGCAGGCCGCTCCATATACTTAGTGAAGCGGCCGCGGCATGTTGACAACTCCTTTCGTGACATGTTACGCTAACGTCAATGAGTGCGAACGTAAAAGACATCTCCGCAATCACTTCCATACTTGGCGCCGCCGCCCAGGGGCGCTGAACGGAAACCCATCCTATGGCAAACGTGAAGCAACACGGCGTTTGGGGCATCGATCTTGGCCAGTGCGCCCTCAAGGCGATCCGCCTTGAAGAAATCGACGGTGAAATCAAGGCCACCGCCTTCGATTACATCGAGCATCCCAAGATTCTCAGCCAGCCCGATGCCGACCCCGACCAGCTTACCCGCGAGGCGCTGGAGAAGTTCCTGTCGAACAACGACATTCACGGCGACTTGGTTTCAATCAGCGTGCCCGGCCAGAGCGGCCTTGCTCGCTTCGTCAAGTTGCCGCCGGTGGACGAAAAGAAAATCCCCGACATCGTCAAGTTCGAAGCCAAGCAGCAGATTCCCTTTCCGCTGCACGAAGTCGTCTGGGGCTTTCAACGGCTGGGCAAGGGCACGACCAGTGACAACATGGTGCTGGATGCCGAAGTCGGCCTGTTTGCAATGAAACGCGACATGGTCAATCGCTATTTGCAACATTTCAAGGATGTCGACGTTGAGATCCACTACATTCAGATGGCCCCGCTGGCGCTGTGCAATTTCCTGGCCCATGATCGGCTCGGCAAAGGCGCGGCCGGCACGGGCGCTGACGGCGAAGAAGAGGAAAGCGACAAGAGCTGCGTCGTGGGCCTGGACATCGGCACCGACAATTCCAACCTGGTCATCACGGACGGCGAAAAAATTATCTGGCAACGGCCGATTCCACTCGGCGGCAATCATTTCACCCGCGCCCTTTCCAAGGATCTCAAGCTCACTTTCGCCAAGGCCGAGCACCTAAAACGCAACGCCGTCAAGTCGCCGGACCTCAAGAAAATTTTGGGGGCCTTGAAGCCAGTGCTCAATGATTTCGTCAGCGAAGTGCAGCGTTCGCTGGGATACTTCACCAACACCCACCGTGACGCCACCATCCAATACATGCTGGGCATGGGCAACGCCTTCCGCCTGCCGGGCTTGCAGCGCTACCTGCAAGACAAGCTCCAGCTGGAAGTTCGCAAGCTGCAAAAAGTCGAACGCCTTCACGGCGAGGACGAGGTGACGGCAGCGCCGCAATATGTCGAGAATGTGCCGAGTTTCGGTGTGGCCCACGGATTGGCCCTGCAAGGCCTGGGCGCGACGCGGATTCACACCAATCTGCTGCCGCCGGAAATCGCCGCGGAACGGGCTGTGCGCGCCAAAAAGCCGTGGGTGGTGGCAGCCGCCGCTGTGTTGCTCTTGCTGACGCCGCCGTTGCTATTGGGTTACGCCGCCACCAAAAGTTCCTGGAGCAATCCCAATGTCGCCGCCGCGGCCGACAGCATCAAAAAAGTCGTCGAGGCCGGCAAGAAGGACGTCAATGAATTCTCCAGGCTAGAGCAAGAGGCCGCCCAAAGCCGCAAAAAACTGCTGGACCTGGCCGGCAGTTCCGGTGATCGGCTGAGCTGGATTCACCTCAACAACATCATCAACGAAGCCCTGCCGCGACCCGACGGCACGCGCCTGGTCCCAAAGGCCCGCAACGGCGGCCGCGTTTACAACGACTACTTCCTAGCCTCTCTCGAGCAAAAAATGCCCGGGCAGAAGGCCTACAAGCAATGGCAAATCCTGCACGGCCTGGCGGCGCCGGACAGCGAATCGGGCCAGGAGGTGATCTCCGAGGAAGAGGTCAAGAAACATCTCGTGCAGGTAAACATCGAAGGCATGGCAGCCCTTTATTCAGACAATCTCCCGGTAGACTTCTTTACTCCAGTCCTTACAACTGGCGGAAATCCGGCCATCCTCTATGGCATGACCGATCTGCAAAAGGATGCCGTGCGGAAAAAAAATGTTCCCAAGGCGGGCTGGATCGTCGAATTGCGCGGCTACACCTTCCACTGGGCCAAACAGAATTTTGTGCTCAGTACCCTGGTTGAGAACCTTGTGGACATCGTCAAACGCGATGACCACAAGCAGAAGGACGAAAACCGGCAGATTAAATATGACCTGCATCCCGACACCGAGAAGGTGCTGCGGATCAAGTTCAAGGACAGGGAAGAAGAACAGCCGCGGCTGTGTTTTGTGTTCCTCTATGAATTCTATTCCGATCCGAACCCCAAGCCTGGGCGTTATCAGAAAATCGGCCACAGTGAGCTTGGGGTCAAGTTGGGCTATTTCGGCGCCAAACTCGGAGTCGGCGGCGCGGTCATCATGAGTTCCGAAGAATACCGCAAAAAGGAAGCCGCGGAAGCCGCCATTGCCAAAGCCAAGGAAGAAGGCAAGGAGGTGGATGCGAAGATCGCCGCGCCGGCGGGACCTCCGCCAAAGCAGTGGCGACCGGCGTTGGGCTCGGTCATCGGCGACAGCTTTACCACGTTTGGCGGCCGACAACCTGACACCGGCGCCACCAAACTGCCGCCGGCGACGGCCGATACCTCGAAAACGGCCCCGACGGATTCCGCCAACCGGGCCACGCGTACGGAGTTTGTCGTGATGTTCCTTTGGCTTGAAGATGTGCCGGGGCGTTGAGTGCCGCAATGTGGCCATTACGCGGCATGGTGGTGCGTAGGACAGGATTCCGATCCTGTCCAATTTGGCGGGACAGGATCGGAATCCTGTCCTACGAAGGCTGGAGGATGGCGCACACTGATTGAGAAAGGCTCGTGCCTCCCATGGATAAAGATAAGCTTCTAAAGAATCACTTTTGGATTCTCGCGATCGTGGCCGCCGTGCTGGCGCTGGCCAGCTGGGTTTTGGTGTTGGTCACCGGCCCGTCGAGCGCCGCCGGAGACAGCGTCAAAACCAAGAACAACTGGAAAGGCTGGAAGAATGCCAAGGACTTCAAGCACCCGGGCTGGATTGAGGAAATGCGCAAGGAGGCCGAAGGGCTGAAAAGCGATGGGGCCTCGATTCACGGCAAACTCTATGCCCAGCAAACGGCGGCCACCGATTTAATGTCCTGGCCCAAAACGCTGAAAACCAGCGGCTTTGACATGAAGGAAGGCAAATTCGCCTTTGAAATCGAGGTCCATCCGCCCAAGACCAGCCTGAAATCGTTGCCGCCCGACACCGAAACCAAGCACAGCGGCAAGCTCATCGGTTCGTCGCAGGAGTACTTTGATATCGAGGATTCCAAGAACAACCCGGTGCGGTTCCTGCGCTCGATCGTCCCCAAGGTGATTGACAAACAGGACCCGAACAAAAAATTTGAACGCAACTTCGGTCCGCTGGGCAGCTTCGAGGGGCGCATGGTGACGGTCAGCTATGTGAAAGGCAAGTTCTTCGGCATCGAGGAGTTTACCGAGACCGAAAAGGACAAGTACCGCGAACATTACCACAAGCAACAGCTAAGCGACGCTCTGGCCGAACTGAAGCCGCTCAACGACGCGGACAAGCCCACGATCCTGTTCCGCTATGTCCGCGATCCGAGGCTGGGTCCCGTCGATCCCAAGAAAAAAGACGAGTTCAAGGTCGACAGCGAGGTCTGGATTTACGAAAAAGATAGGCTGCCACCGCATGACAACCGCTTTTTCCCTTATGTCAAGGCTTGGTCTAACAACCCCAAGGAAATCACCTCGGAGGAGATTTGGGCCGCCCAGGAGGACATCTGGGTCCGCCGCGAGTTGTTCAAGCAGCTCAAGGCCGCCAATGATGTGCTGGCGCACTTCGAGCCGGTAATGATTGACAAAAAAACGGCAAAACCCAACAGCTTTCACAATTTCTACTGGGAGATTGACTTCGCGCTCTCGGACGAAGGCGTGTCTGCCACGCTCAAGAATCTGAGGCCGCACGAGCAAGCCATCGACGGTCTGCATTTCATATTGCGTTTCAAGGACAAGGACGGCAAACCAGGTGCTCCAGTTCTGTTCCCACCCAAGGAAAGGCCGCTCAAGGATAATCCCGTCGCGCCTGCCGGCGGCGCCAAAAGCACTTTCACCACCAAAAAACCGATCACGGTGGGCGACGGATCAGCAACCGAGATTTTTTCGGTGGACCAGGTGTTGACCGTCGAAACCGCGGCCGTCAAACGCATCGACGTGGTGGCGGTTGGCACGGGGGCCAATGGCGACATGGCGGTGAGTCAGCGGCAGTCGACCAAGGCGCTGTTTCCCTTCGACAAGTCGAAACAAAAGCCCGCCCCGACGCCTGTCGATGTCGATCCCAACGACCCCAACGCTCCGCCGCCGCTGCCGCCCGACACGACGGGAAGGATGAGCAGGTATGGTTTCCCCCTGGATCGGTATCTGGAGTTGCCCACGGCCGAATCGCGCAAGCTGCCTGTCAATTTGGTGCTGGTCGTTGGGCCTGAGCACATCAGCCTGGTGCAAGCGTCCCTGGTAAGTTCGCCTTTGCGTTTTTTCCCGACGCAGGTGTTATGGCAGCGCTGTCAACTGACGCTGCCGGGCCCCGATTTGGCCAAGCCGTTCGCGGCCGGCGGCAAAACCCAAGAAAACTTTGAATTGTCCGTATATGGTGTGGTGACGATTTACCAGCGACCCGGCCGCCCGTCGTTTGCGAATCTTGCAAAGTAATGGCCAGGTAGCAAGCCCCGCAAGGGCGTGGCCCCCAACGCAAGTCGGAGGATTGAGTCATGGCAAAGATGAAGATAGACGGCAAAAAAATCAAGGAGATCTTCACCTCGCGCTACGAAATCCTTGCCGTGGGCATCGCCGCTGTGCTGGTGGTGGTTTGCCTGGTGTGGGGCGTCAGCATCCTGATGGGCGCCAGTTCGCCCGTGGATGACATGATGAAAACCAAGGCCGAGCTGGAAGCCAAGAGCAAACAGAATCCGCCGGCGGGCAAAATTACCAAGGACAAGCTGGATATCGGCTGGCCGGCAGTTACCAAGGGCCAGGCCAAGCTGCTATTGCGCGATTGGTACGAAACCGGCGCCGGCGATTCCTCCGGCCGGCTCAATCCGCGGATTCTGG
>DASRAT010000206.1:0-2960 GCA_035638015.1 Gemmataceae bacterium
GCGTGGTGTTGTCGCATGACGGTAAACTGGCCGTAACCGGGGCGTGGGACAAGTCGGTGCTTGTATGGGAAGTAGAATCGGGCAAACAACTCCGTGCTATCGAAGGCGTCCGCGATAGGTGCCGTTGCCTGGCGCTATCACCAGACGGCAAGGTGCTGGCCGGCGGCCAATTCGCCAAGCAAAGCGGTCCGGGAACGGTGCGGTTATGGGACCTGCAAAGCGGCAAAGAAGTCCGCGCCATGGAAGGTCACGGCTTTGAGATCACCAGCATCGCCTTCTCCTCCGACGGAAAAGCGCTGCTCACCACCAGCTTCGATAAAACGGTGCGACTGTGGGACGTGGCCAGCGGCAAACAGCTAAAAAGCTTCGTGGGCCACCCCTTCGCCGTGGAAGCCGCGGTTTTTAGCCACGACGGCAAGCGTGTCATTTCCTGCGGGAATGAAAAGAACCCCACGCTGCGGATGTGGGACGTTGCTTCGGGCAAGCAGCTTGCCGAATCCGCGGAGGTGCGCGGCGGTTGCATCGGGCTGGCCGCGCTGCCGGACAACCAGCGCGTGGTGACGGCGGGGCGGGACGGCATGATTCGTATGTGGCAATGGAAGCAATAGGACTGGCGGATGTCAATATCCTTGGCGCATTGCCCAATCCGGCGCGCGACCGCGGCGCGCTCGGTAAACACATGGGACCACAAAAGGAATATCGCTCCAAGCACCAATATTGGTGCGATCGTTGTCAAGGAGGAACGTCAGGCGATGGTCGGGGGCGGTTGCAAAAATGGCTCAAGATACCCATCAAGAACCTGGTCCAAACGGCCCGTGGCACGGCCTGACCGCACGTCACGCACCAAGGTGGCCGGCCCAAGAGTGTAACGCCTGACCATTGGTGTGCGGGTTGGTTCTATTTCAACGCCGTTGACCCGCGCGTTTTCGACTCGAGCTTGCAAGAGGGGCCGAATACGGTCAATCGCATCAGCCTTTGGGCCATCCAACCAGGCCCTCAGGGCTGTCATGGTGGCAACGTGAAACAGGCGCACGTCATGCTTCAAGCGACCAATCAGTCGGCCCGTTGTGTTGGACAAAGCGTTGACCTCGCAGCGGACTTTGTCCGCCGCGAAATCCGTTTCGCCTAGCGGCGCCGGCAAGACCTCGACACGAACGACATCGCGCTCGACGGGTTTGCGTTTGCCTTTGCGATTTTCCCGATTTCCCCTGGTCATTTGGTGGATGCCATCCTCGCCGGCGTTGCCGGCAAGAATCGTATCGCAGGTCGCGGGAACGTCAAGCATCTTGCCCAAGATCGCGCGACGGCCGTCATAATCCAGCGGGCAATCCGGCAGGTCAAAGGCGAAGAAGGTGTCCGCAGCGGACACCCACTCCCCATCGAGCGTGTGCGGAATCTTGGCCAGGATATGGGTCAACCTCTCCGTACCCCTGTTGGAAGTTAGGAGGCCCCCTTGCAGGGTGAAAGGCCGGCCATTCCACCACGTAACCCGAATTCCATCAATCTTCGGTTCGAGTGCCCATTTATCGGGCGGCAGTTGCAACACCGACGCCGGCCCTGGAGCCGGTGCCGGGGGATACCAGGGGAGAGTTATCGCTTGCGGCGGGAGTGCGGGAAGTGCGGGACTCGTTTTACGACGCGGGAGCGGGTTGTTAGTGCGTGATGCACCAATGGCTTTCCGCGTTTTGATTGGTTCGCCTACACAGACGACCGAAGTTCCGCGATTCACCACGGCTAACATGGAAAAAGCAGGCCACATCCGATAAAGCTTTTTCGTGGAAGTAGACAGCGGCATAGTTGAGGGCATGCAGGATTTTTTTCTTGGCCTCGGAAACGAGGGGTGTCATGGCTGCATTGAGGGTTCACCAACAGCTACGAAGCCCTCCACAAGCGCGTCAGTGTGCCGGAATTGCTTTTGATATTCGTTCAAATCAAGCCACTCGCCTTCGGGAGCATTTTGAACTGGTATCCATCAACTGGAATGGTTAGTTTTCAAGGTCCCCAACGGGAACTGGGAGTTCTCGAGAAAACCGCTCGGTCCCTTTCTCCCGCCGCGTGTCCCACACAATTTGGTGCGCCACCTCGCGGGCAGCCCTTCACAGTCCAGATCGTTTATTTTGCCCGGACGGTGCAAGTCAACTTGCCGTTGGATTTGACGACGAAATTACACCCTGAACCGCAGCCAAACCGTAAGCGACCATTTCCAGTGTCACTGCCTTGGCATGATTGGGCCTTCAGTCTCCGAAACCTAAATCGCCCGGGATTTTCGGCTCCGGGAATCGCGCCCGAAACTCGCCGAACGCCGCACTGCGCAAGATCGGCCCCAGGTCTTCGTCCCGGTAGCAATCTTCCACGAGAAAGCGCTGCTGGCCCCGCTTGGCCACCGCATCGATGGTTTTCTTGACGTCGCCGCGGGCCGCATGAACCAGGACCACCAGCACGTGATTGCCGTGCTTGGGCTTGGTGAATTCTTCCGCCTTCTTCACGGCTTCATCCAGTTGTTTCACCTTTATTAACGAGCGCACCAAGTAGCTTTCGCATTTCCACTTATGCTGCTGCAACTTGAACACCTCATGGCGCGGATCGCTCAACAGTTTGATGACAGCAGCATAGTCTTTTTTGAGCCACAAAACATCCAGGTCCCAGACCGGCCAGTCGGCGGCGTCGGGTTGCGCTTTGCGATGAACCGCCACCAGCGCTTCCAATTGCGCGGCATTTTTTTCCTGGGTGCATTGATGGGCCACGTCTTGAAACGCCCTCAGGTCGCCGCCGAATTCCTGGTAAATGACGACGGCTTTGCCCAGCTTGATTCGAACACGCAACAGTCCATTGCGCGCCGTCCAGTGCCAGGCATCTTGCGATTTACTCTGAGCCAGCGCGGCGCTAAAGTTGCCATCGGCCTGGTCTAGCTCACCGCGGAGAAGGTGCAACTCCCCCTTATACGTCAATTGCCAGGGATC
>DASRAT010000207.1:0-4589 GCA_035638015.1 Gemmataceae bacterium
AACCGACCACAAGCGGCCACGACGCTATCAGGCAATTCCGCAGCATGCCCGTCTCCCAGTCAATTGTGTGCAGAGCACCGACGAGTTTAAGCGGCTAATGAGTTCTATGGTATCGTGCAGTTTGGCTTTTGCGCACAAAAAACTGCCCGCAGCCTCCAAGGACTTCGTTGTCCGTCATTTCTTTGCTTCCACCACGGACTTCATGTTCGCCAGCCCCTTTTCGAAATCGCCGCCAACCGTTTTGTCCATATTCATGAAAAGACAGAACACCTTGCCGATGAAGTTATTCTGCCCGGTCATGGTCCAGGTGACTGCGGTTTGATTCCCTTCAGGTTTGAAGGTGAACTCCTGGTTGCACGTGGACTCGAACGGCCGAACAAAATCAAGCTTGATCTTGATCAGATCACTCGGCTTGCTTTCAGTGATTTTCATCATTCCCTCGCCCGCGTCGCTATTGCCGGACCATTTGAAGATAGCGCCTGTTCCGGCCTGCGGGCCCTCGTAGGTGTAGGTGGCATTGGGATCAAGTTTTAGCCAGGGGGACCAAGCCTCCCATTTGTGAAAATCATTCACCTGCGCAAACACATCGGCTTGCGGCGCGGATATGGTTGCCGATCTCACAACGCGGAAGTCGGCCGGTTGCATGGCGACGACCGCGGAAAACACGACCAGAATGGCCACCAGAACCATGAGGACGATAAGGATCTTCTTGCCCATTGGACACCCCTCTCAGAATGTGGTAACGCCGGTTTGCTTGTCACATTAGCAACCGAAGCGGCACATGGCAGCTGACGAGTTGACCACAGGACCCCTGGTCAAATGGCTGTTGTCATTGTTATACTGCCTTGCCTGAATGCCGATGACCGACCACCGATAAAAAGCGACCCGGAGCCGCCCCATTGTCCCAGCCGGGCGGCTCCGGTGCCGGCATCAACGAGATGCCATTAGCATGCTAATCAACCGCTTTGTAGTGGTCAAGTGTATAGATATGGAATACGGAGTGGCAAGTGGTCTTTTCGACCGCAGAATCGCCACACACGGAAAGGATTCCGCCGTGACCCGTCTTTTCGCACCCCCGGTTTTTGCCGGTTTTGGCCCCGCCGCACTTCATGGCGGCCCCGGCGCGCCCGTACTGGAGCGTGTTCACGGCCAGCGTCCAGCCGTATTGAAAAAGCAGATTCACCAGACGTGCCCACGGCAGCCTGGCGTCTACGGCATGATCGACACGCATGGCGATCTGGTGTATGTCGGCAAGGCGAAGAATCTTCGCGCTCGCTTGCTCACTTACTTCCGGCCGCACAGCCGCGATCCCAAGGCGGGCCGCATCCTGGCACAAGCGCGGACCATTGTGTGGGAACCCTGCCCCGATGAATTTGCGGCGCTGTACCGCGAGTTGGAGTTGATCCGGCGCTGGCGGCCGCGTTTCAACGTTCAGGGTCAGCCGAACAGCTGGCAGCATGCCTATGTCTGTCTCGGGCGACAACCGGCCCCGTATGCGTTTCTGGCACGCACTCCACCGGGTCGCATTTTCGCCAAGTTTGGACCGATTCGAGCGGGCAGTTTGGCCCGCGAGGCGGTGCGGCGTTTCAATGATTGGTTCAAACTCCGCGATTGCCCGCAAACACAGCACATGGCTTTTGGCGACCAGGCCGACCTGTTTGCGCTGGATCGCAAGGCCGGCTGCCTTCGCCTGGAGTTGCTGACGTGTACGGGGCCGTGCGCGGGGGCGTGCTCGCGGGCCGATTATTTGAGCCAAGTGGAATCCGCGCGGGCATTTTTGGCCGGCGAAGACGCGACCCCTCTGCGTCAGCTGGAAAGTGCCATGAAAGAAGCTGCTGTCGCCCAGATCTTTGAACGAGCTGCGGTGTTGCGTGACAAATTGAAAGCACTCAGCTGGTTGCACCGGCAGCTGGCACGCATGCGGGGGGCCGACGCCATGGGCGCGGCCATTTATCCCGTCAAAGGCCACGATGAAGTGGTGCGCTGGTATGTGCTTCATTCTGGCCGAGCGGTGGCGACGGTGACGCCTGAAACCAAATCGCCCACTCGGGTTGACATGAAAATGCTCCTCGACGTGGCGTTGCAAAGGGACGTGCGAGCCAAGCCGGCCGACCGAGTCGCGGGGGTGATTTTGCTCGACACCTGGTTTCGCCGCTATCCACGCGAACGCCAGGCATTGATTCCTTTACAAGAGGCGTGCGCCGGCTGAAACCGGTCGAGCCCGCCCGAGGTCCGGGGGGCAAACTCGCCACAGTACCGGAGCCCAGCTAGGCATCCATCATGGTTGCCAACGGCTGCTTCTTGCGGCGCCGGGGCGGCGGGGGGAACTCCTGAAAAATCCGGTGTAAGAACCCAACTAAGGCTTTGACTTCTTCTGGCCTGAACAGCCCCGATAATCGGCCTCCGTGTGCAGTCTCTGTTCCATTAAAAGCCCGCGTGAAAACCCGCTTTCCCTTTGGTGTTAGCACCACGGTGGGGACTCTGCCATCCGCGGGGTGTCTCATCCGTCTGACGAGACCTCGCGTTTGCATAAGCGCCAGCATCGACCCCATCGTGTTGGGATCAGTGTGGCTTCGGCGGCACACGTCTGCCTGAGTCAAAACCATGCCGTTTCTCAGCACGACCAGGACTGGAAACTGGTCAGCGGTGATGCCGTAAGGAGTAAAATCGACATCGGCCAGGCGGTGGAGCGCCAAGTAGGCGCCGCGCAAGGACATTGGTATTTCGTGCCCGGCGTTACCGGGCAGAGACATTACACCTGTGGTGGATTCGCACGCTTCCGAAGTAGAATTTTCAAACGACGTCTCGATTCCTCGCGTTTTAATCCACGTGTCGGCAATTTTTTTCTTCTATGTGAAAGCTCTACTTCCTATCGCGGAATAGCATTTGGGAGATGAGGCGCCTGGGCGCCCGGTTTGTTGGGCGTACCGAAAGCGTCTTGAACGACGACGACATTGACGGCGCAAGACGCCGCGAATGCTGGGAGATCAAAAGCACAAGCCCGCATGATGGCGCCTCCGTAAGGTGGTGAAGGAAACGCGCGCACGCCTGGCGCCGCCGCCACAAATGCATGGGCCACAGTGCTTGACGCCGATGCGCAGCGCCTATTTCAACAGACCGTTGATAAACCGACGGCTGAATTCCAGGTCGGCATTCCCCTCAGGGTCCAGGCCAGCCGCCTGGCCTGAGTTCTGCAGGGTGGATTGACGCATGGAATTCACGGACGCGTTATACAAGTTCCCGCCTTTGAAGGTTGAAAAGCGGTTCTTCCATAGGTCAGCGATTTGCTTCTTCTGCGGTTCCTGCCAGCCGGTCTTCACGTAAGCCAGATGCCAGGCATAAGTCAGCTCTTCCACCTGGCTGTGTGTTACCGGCCCCTGGTAGTAAGGCTTAGCCGTCCAGGCCTGCGTAGGCGGCTGCGGCCGCTTCTGCGCCATCTCGATAGCCTTGAGCACCTTGGCCTGAATGCCTGGCGCCTCGAGATTACAGAGTAACTCGCACAGGTCGGCATTGAGGCCGATGTTGTAATCATTCGTCACCACCGGGAAGAGCGGATCGAAGCGTTTGATGATTTTGTCCCGACGGGCGTCATCCGGTTTGCCCATGCGGGTGAACAGCACCGAATAAACTCGCAAAATGTCGCATTTTTGCGAATCGCTGAGCTTGGCCACGTCGATGCGTTCCAGGGCGTCCAGAATGGAACTCTTCATGTCAACGTTTTTGCCACCGCCTGCCTGGTCGTCACTTGGCACGTCGCCACCACCCTTTTTGCCGCCGCCCTTGGCACCGCCCTTGGTCTGGTCCTTGCCGACAGTGCGGACCAAGGCCAGCAGACCATGAATGGCGGCCACGGGATTGGTTTCCTTCAAAGCGAGGTCTTGCCACTGCTTCACGTCCTGATGCTCAATCGCCACACGGGCAGCGAAGCGGATAAAACGATCGTCGCTGCTCAAATAAGGCCAGGCGGTCTCGACGGCCTTGGCATCCTTTTTGCCGTGGAATGCTTCCAGCTTGTGCCGGATCGCGCGTTGATCGGCGAAGGTTTCATCATTCTTGGCCGGGGCAGTCGATTCGGAACCCACGTAGGTAACGCGGTAGAGAGCGGACTGGGAATTGCCGCCGATGCAGAAATACATGGCCCCATCCTTGGGATTGATGACCACGTCGGTGAGTGACAGGCCGGCTGAGAACAGGAATGGCTCGGCTGTTGCCGCATAGGAACTGCCCTGGGGCTTAAGGTGAACCGCCAGCATGCGGCCATAGCTCCAGTCGTTAATAAAGAAGGCTTCCTGATATTTGGCGGGAAACTTGGCGCCGTAGCCGAAGCCGACACCCACCGGAGAGCCGAGGCCGATATCGATGATGCCGGGCAGGGAATCGGGATAGCGTGGCGGCATGTTGCGGGAGCCATTGCGGAAGCCGGCGTCGCCGCCGCTGGCTGCCATGGAAACGCGGGACGGCCGGTACCAGGGCAGGCCAATGTCCCATTCCATGTCCGAGTCATACGTGAACAGATCGCCGTTATGGTTGTAAACAGCGCCGTATTGATTGCGAAAGCCAGCGCTATACAGGTCCCATTTTTTGCCTTC
>DASRAT010000208.1:0-2112 GCA_035638015.1 Gemmataceae bacterium
GCCTGGGCGCCGAGATTGGCATCAGCACGGATAAATTTCACGCGCGTGGGCCGTGCGGGTTGTTAGAATTATGTAGTTACAAGTATGTGGTGGTTGGAAATGGGCAGGTTCGTGAATAGTCATTTGTCATTGGTCAATGATCACTAGTGCATTCGACCAATGACTAATGACCAATGACCAAGGAAGCTTGGCAAGCAATGATCCCGCTGTTGGCGCTAGCCATTTTGGTGCCGATGCTTATCGCGGCAGGTTTCCTGCTCGGCCGGCACGCTGCGCGCCGCCTCATCATCCGCGAAGAATTATCCGCGGTGACGCGCCAGCACATTGACCTGTTTCAGGGCGGCCAGCTCAACGAGGGCATCGTCGAAGCAGCCAAAGCTAAATTGAGTGAGCTTCTTGAACACGGTGAAGTGGCGGCAGTCGAAGCCAGTCTTCGCCCCGGCATGAATTATGTTGTCCACGTTCGCGCCCTGGCCGAAATCGGCACCGACGATGCCTGCGAGATTCTCGAACGCCAGCTCCAGCGCCGGCTCACGGATGACGAACTTGAGCAATCGTGGTACTGGATCGACCTGGCCAATGGCCTGCGTTCGCTCAACCGCCAGGAGAGTTTGCCGCATTTGCTGCGTTGTTCGGAGGCTGCGGGTGAGTTGCCGTTAGGTCATTTCTTCGCGGCCGAAACCACCTGCTTTTTGGGTTTTGCCAGCTATCTCAACCAACCGGACACACCGCTTGGCCGGGCAGCGTTGCGGGTGCTGCACCGCGCCCTGGAGGGCCTACGCTTTGGCGTGCAATCGCAATTGATTGTGGAGGCCCGCCTCGGCGAAGTGCTTGAAGATCTGTGGGACAATAGGCCTGAACAAGTTCATCCGCTCATGGTGCGCGTGGCGGCCGAAGTGATTCGCTTGGTGCGTCGCGCGCCGCATCACCGTGACCCAGTTGACGAGGAAGCGGCCGACTGGGAAGGCCTGCACTGGCAAATGTCGCGGCTGGAGGCATTGGAGCCGCTGCTGGACGATTATTGCCAGGAAGCGGCCACCTATCTTCGGGCCGCCTTGCCATCAGCTCGCGCCGCCCATCTGCGCGATTTGTTGCACGCCCTCATCGATTTGAAAGCCGACGCAGCGCCCGAACTTTTAACACTGCTGCAGGACTCTCGCGGACCCTCCACGGAATTGATGGTGGAAACCCTGAGCCATAGCCGCGATGAACGCGTCGGACCTTGGCTACGAGCCTGGACGGCCCGGCACGTGCCAATGTCGCGCCGAGCGCGCTGGCGCCGCCAGCCGTTGCCGCCCGGTAGGTCTTCAATCGCACCAGGCTTTCCCTATCGCACAGTGTTGCGGACATTGCGAAGCCACGGCTCACCCGAAACGGAAGCTTTCCTGATTGTCGCTGCCGGCGATTGGGATCCAACCTATCGCTATGCCGCGGTTGGCAGTCTGGGTTGGTGGGAGCCGTTCCGACGCGACGAAGTGCTGGCCTGCCTGGCCAATGCTCGCCGCGATCCCAGTCCCGAAGTACGGCAATATGCCCGCGCCGCTTTGGCCCGCCTGGGCGAACGTGCCGCCTTACAGTGGTTCCGCACCGCCCTGACCGGTGAGGACACCCACCGTACCCACGAAGCCATTCAACTCGCCAGCCAGGAAGGCTTGACCTTGTTGTGGCCGGACCTCGACCGGCTCACCGACTCTACCGACTCCGACGTGGCCCACCATGCTCGCGAAGCGCTGGAGCGGCTGCGCGAAGAGATGGATGAACGCTGAGCCGCAACCCGCTTGAACGCCGCCAAACGTTAGCCCCCAGCCTTCAACTTTTCAAATCCCTCTTTGCCCATCGCCTCGCATCTGCTAATGCCTTGTCGGGCAGTCCTGCATTGGAATCCGTCAAGGCACAGGAGGCACGCAAAATGGCACGTTTGGGCAAATGGGGCTTGCTTGCTCTGACAGCCGCCGGCTTGGTGGTCTTCGCAGGAAAGTTGGTGATTAGCAAACAGCCCGCCCCCGCCACTGCGCAACCCAATCCGTTCATGGAGCTGTTCGCCAATGCCCTTCCTCATGTCGAGGAGGCTTTGGGTTGCAAGCTTGATGCCCTCCCTCAGTTTTGTTCTGC
>DASRAT010000209.1:0-2055 GCA_035638015.1 Gemmataceae bacterium
GTTGTGCTGAAGAGGTCGATGCCGATCTCGCCAGTCTGGGCGTTGACCACCGCCTGCAATTTCCAGCCGCTGCCAGACGCCGGCAGCGTCCCAAGATGTACGTCCGCCGCGGACACCGTGAACACCGCGGGATCGTAACGCAGCGCCAGCACCGCTTCCATCAAACCTGTGCTGCCTTCCGGCCGCGCGTTGTCCAGGCTCACCGGAACGACCACAGTTTGGCCTGGCGTCGCCACAAGGTTCTCAGGCAGACTCAATGTCGGATCAGGCCCCGTGGGGGTGATCGTCAAGCCCGGCGGCGTTGTCGGCAATTGGGGCACAACGACACCGGCCACGAAGCGATTCGCCAGGGTCACGTCGCCGGAATCGGCGAAACCGTTGCCGTTGATGTCTGCCACGATGCCCGGGTCAACCAACCGATAACCCGCGAACCCAGAGTCCAACGTGGTCGCCACTCTGGAAACCAAGGCCGCATCCAGGGGGCTCAGCGAACCGTCGCCCGTGGCGTCGCCGACATAGGCGACCACGTGGACGCCGTCGTCATTGGCGACGCCGGCGGCGCTGCCATCAAGAACAATGTCGCTCAGGTGCAAGAGTTCCTTGGCCTTGTACTGCCCCGCGGCAGAGTCGGGGACCTGGGCAACAATCTGGCCCAAAACCTTGTTGCCGTTGATCGGCGCGTTGGCGTGGTAAGAGAAGTTGGCCAAACCAGCAGTCGGCGTGCCGACGAGCGTAAAGGCGCCGGAGGTGTTGCCCAAGGCACCTGTGACATTCAAGAGCGCCGGGTTGTAATGCAGCGCAAAAGTCACATCGGTTACGTTGGCGGCGTTGCTCAACGTAATCGGCAAGCCCGTGCCGGTCCCATTGGGGATCTTGATGTCGGCCGCTGCGTTAGGTCCGCGCGCGAAATCGGGGATACTGAGCACTGGATTGTTTGCGGCTGTCACGGCGAAGGTCGTCTGGTAATTGTCGCCGGCGACATTGTCGTTGTTGCCGTCCAGGTCTTTGAACGCGTTGCTGGCGCTTCGGAACGTGACGGTGTAATTGCCCGGCGTCAATATGCCCGCGAACAGGCCGGTGGCGCCGACGCCGGTTTTGACAAATGTTATTGCATTATTAGCAGTGTCGAGCAACAGCGAGCCACGCACCAAGCCGGATGGACCGACGACGGTCACGTCAGCGGCGCCATGGGTGTTCACGCTGTCATAGAGGTTGAGAACGGATGCATCGAACGCTTTGTTGAAGCTCGCCACGAACCCTGTCGGCGTTGGCGTGGAGCTGGTAACCACCAGGTTGCGCGTCGTGATGAACGAGCTATTGCTTATGACGCCGCTTGCTACGGTGTCGGAAGCAAACAAAAGCTGATTGCCCGCGGTTTTCAAGGTCGCGGAAAAAGTGCCGATCCCACTTGTGAGCATACTGTCGGCTGGAAGCGCGGCAGCGCCGTCGCTGCTCGTGAAGTGAACCGTGCCGGCGTAATTCGGCGCCAAGTTGCCGAAGGCATCCAGAGCGGTGGCGCTAAAGCTAAAGGGGATTTCCGTGGCCGCAGTGGCGGGAACCGCAACCGCAAAGTGATGAATTGCCCCCGCCTGGACCACGATGGCAGCGGTGCTCCCCGTGAGAGCGCTGTTGATCTTGTCAACCGCGCTCAACGTTTGATTGCCCGCGGTTTTCAAAATCGCGGCGAAGAAACCCTGTCCGCTATTCAGTGTGACATCCGCCGGCAGGTTTACTTGACTATCGCTGCTGGAAAAGTGCACGGTGCCGGCGTAACCCGTTGCCGTGCCAAATTGATTCTGGGCTGTCACCATGAACACGAAGGCGTCACCTGCGGTGGTGCTGGATAAAGCATTAATGACGAATTGCGTGGCCGCCGGAGCGATGGGATTGCTTGTGCCTGTTATTGTGCTGACGGCGCTGTCGGTGGCGGTCAGCGTTTGGCTGCCGCTGGATTTGAGCGTGGCGCTGAGGGTGCCGACGCCGCTGGTTAGCACGGTGTCCGGGGGGAGCGTGGCGGCAGGGTCAGTGCTGGTGAAGTGGACGGTGCCGGTGTAG
>DASRAT010000210.1:0-3606 GCA_035638015.1 Gemmataceae bacterium
CCGGCTAAATGGGCAACCGCGGAGTCGGAGCAAATGACCAGATCAAGGCCCTTCATGATCGCCGCCGTGTCCATGAAAGGACCGGACGCTTTGTCCAGGCTGCTGGCCAAATCAAGAACGCGAAAGTCACCAGTCAATTCAGCCAATTGCTCAGTGCCAGGCCCCTTTTGCAAGCTGATAAGCTGTACTCCACGCACGTTCGCCAGCGCTGCGAAACCAGTCAGCGGAATGGATCGCTGCCGATCCTCACGAAACACCGGGTTGCCCTGCCAGGCAATGCCGACCTTTAATCCTCGATGAGGTTTCAATTGGCGCTGCCAGTGCGTCACCAATTTCGGATCGGCGTGGAGGTAAGGAACGGTCTTTGGAATCGTGTCGATGCGCGTGCGCAAGATCCCGGGCAAGCTGAGCAACGGCGCTTGCGTGTCGAACGCCGGCAGACGAGAGCCTTGGACAAACAACGCATCAATCCCGGCCACGCCGCCGAGCAGACGCCGCAGACCAGGCTGGCATTCCACCAGCACGCGGCCCCCGCGCTGCTTGACCAACGCCGCATAGCGGATGAACTGGATGGTGTCGCCCAATCCTTGTTCGGCGTGAATCAGAATAGTTCGCCCGTCGAGGCCTTCCCCATTCCACAATTGTTCGCGAAAGCCACGCGGCTGAACGCCTGGTTGTCGCCAGCGCCATTCATACTCGGGCCAACCTTGCTCGAAATCTCCCAGCAGCAGCCGCAGTTGAGAACGAGTCCCGTGGGCTTCCGCGAAATCGGGTTTGAGTCGCACCGACTGATCGAGATTCGTTAACGCCTCCGCAAAGTCCCCCTGATCCATGAGGGCGTAACCCAGGTTACAGAATGATTCCGCAAACTCGGGACGGCAGCGAAGTGCCTCACGGTAGCATTCAATTGCCTCGGTCAATTGCTGGCGCTGCTGCAAAGCGGCCCCCAAACTATGGTGGGCATCCGCATCGTCGGGCAAGAGTTGTAATGCCCACCGATAGTGAGCAATGGCGTCGTCGAGCTTGCCTTCCTTGGATCTGACAATGCCCAGATTGCAGTGGCCCCGTGCGAAAAGGTGAAGCCGGCGTTGATTTTGGATTAGGTCACCATTCGCCGCTGCAAGGAGCTTTTCTAACTGGTCCGCGGCATCGCCAAGTTCGTTATTGACGCGAAGCGCGAGTTGAAATTGAAGCAGCGCCGTATCCAGCTGGCCCAACGACCCGTGGATTAATCCCAGCTGGTAATGAGCCTCCGCGAACCCAGGCCGTAGCCGCAGCGCCTCCTGGACCCAGCTGATAGCCTCCCCGGTTTGGCCCTGGAGTGCCAGGTTCGCACCCAAGGAAAGGTGGAATTGCGCGTTGGAAGGATCAAGGCGAATAGCTTCGTGAAACGAAGCCACGGCATCGGTCATGTTTCCCTGAGCCTGGCATGCTTCCCCGAGGCCATGCCAGGCGTCGGCAAGGAAACCATTGGCCCGGAGGGCCTGACGATAGAACTGCTCAGCTTTGCCAAAACGGCGATGTTGATGGTGTTTGCGGGCTTGCGCGACAATGTTCGCCACGTTGACCATGGCAAAGATCTTACCAGTTGAGCAGGCAGGCTGCTAGGAAATGCCAGCATTGACGCACCGTGGCACAGGCGGCTCGCCTGTTCGAATTATTACAGGCGAGCCGCCTGTGCTACGGCTGGCGTTTACCACGCAAAGTGGGCAAACGCTTTGTTCGACTCGGCCATCTTGATGGTGTTTTCGCGTTTGGTCATGGCCTCGCCCTCACGGCGATAAGCGGCCATCAATTCGTCTGCCAATCGCAAAAACATAGGCCGGCCCGCTTTGCCGCGCGAAGCACCAATGATCCAGCGAATGGCCAGGCTCTGTTGCCGCGTTTTGTTGACCTGCATCGGCACCTGATAGGTCGCACCACCAACGCGCTTGGAACGCACTTCCACTGTCGGCTTGACGTTTTCAACGGCCTGCGTGAAGACGTCAATCGGATTGGCGTCGGCCATGCGTTTCTTGATCTGGTCCATGGCGCCATAAAAGATGCGCATCGATGTGGCTTTCTTACCCTGCCACATCAGACAGTTCATAAACTTGCTGGCCAACTTCGAACCGTAAACCGGGTCGGGCATCAGGGTCGTATAGCTGGCAGTTCTCTTTCGAGCCATTGCTGATTTCCTTGGGGCTTCACTTATCACTGTAGGGTGGGTGGAGTCTTCGGAACCCACCTAGTCGCTAGGTGGGTTCCGAAGACTCCGCCCACCCTACATCTAATTCAAAGACGGCTGCGGCAGCCTGCCCGTCATTCTACAAGGACGGACTGCGCGGACCACGCCGTGCGGTTCAAATAGCACCTGGTTGACACTATGGCAATGAGGACACGCAACATTGACAGCCGCAACGGTGTTGCCGCCATCCTCCAGTCCTTTGCCTTCACATTTGAGTTTTACTCCGACACAAAATCCACACTTGCAACAATCGAAATCGATTTCAACAAGCAGCTCGATCATAAAGGACGGCTCCGCGCGGGGTAAGGAATCGTGCCCAAAACGACCGGGGGACTCGCGGGATTGCAGATTGCTTTCGCCTCTTTGATCGCAGTCTGCAATCTCCAATCCTGCGGTCCCCCTTAGCCGCCTTCTTTTTTGGCACCGTACTTGGAGCGAGCTTGCTTGCGGTCGGCGACGCCCTGCGAATCGAGGACGCCGCGGACAATGTGATAGCGCACACCCGGCAAATCGCGGACACGACCGCCGCGGACCAGCACAATCGAGTGCTCTTGCAAGTTGTGCCCTTCGCCGGGGATGTAAGCCGTCACTTCGATGCCGTTTGAAAGGCGGACGCGGGCCACCTTGCGCAGGGCCGAGTTGGGCTTCTTGGGCGTCATGGTTTTGACTTGCAAGCAAACGCCGCGCTTTTGGGGACAGCCCAATAGCGCGGGATGCTTGGGCTTGCGATATTGCTGCCGGCGCGCTTTACGCACCAGCTGATTGATTGTCGGCATTCCGCCTTCTCCCATCATAATCGGCGCACGATGGCGCACCCCGTCGTGCGTGGTGAAACAATTACGGTATGGTGTGAAGGGTGCGGGGTCAAGTGAGAAATGGGGCCAACACCCGAGAGCAGCGAGGGGTGAGCAGGTGCAAAGGAAGTGGATTTTGGGTACGCCGGAGACAATTGCCAAATGGCGGTGGCAATTCTTCTTAGGAATACAGCCACCGGCCGGGCTGCGGCATAATAGGGCGCTTATCCGCAGTGAGGCGTTCTATGTGCGGCAACCACGGCAAGCCGCCATTGGCCAGGTTGGAGGTCCGCAGCCAGCGTGCCCAATTGTGGCAGGTTGTTGACCAAATCCCACGCCAGCACCGCGGTGATGGCCGCACACATTGCATTCCGTGTCAACAACAAAAATGAACCGTAACCTGTAGGCCCCTCAAAAACCGCCATTTCGCCATCCCGCCCAACCACTCGCACAATTTCGCCAACAAAGCAATCTGGAAATATCCGCATTGTCAAAAAGCATACGGCCATCACAGCGCCAAAGAGGATGCGCCGCTGAACCGGCCGCAATTCGACCAATGGCAGCAGTGGCAACACCCAAAGTAAA